>JAPLZN010000098.1 GCA_026395035.1 Candidatus Vogelbacteria bacterium
GAGCTGGGGTTAAAAATACCCTAAAACATCAAGGAAAAGAGAAGTATCGTACGGAATTCTCCGATGGGGGGGTTTTGATAAATTTGGGTTGAGAAGTAACGGGGAAGATGCTAGAATCCTGCTAGCGGCTATTAAGGCCTAAATTGCAGTCGTTTTTGACAGTTTCAATTGATTTAGATTGTAGTGGATCGAAGGAGTCTACGGATTCTTCCGATAAAGGATTAGAAAGTAGCTGGTTGTTTGTCTCTGTGGACAAATAAGACCGCAGATCAATGATGAAAATGTAGTCATTGTGCTTCCGAATAGCCGTTCTCACATTGTTTATTGTGTCGCGCAAAGAAAAATCGGCTTTGGCCGATTTTTTCGTGCCAATCTATCTCTATTGAAAATCTGTAAAATATAGGCTACAATAGCCCTGTTCTTTTAAATCAAAATAAGCCGATGTAGCTCAGTTGGTAGAGCACGTCATTGGTAATGACGAGGTCGTCGGTTCAATCCCGACCGTCGGCTCAGAAAAAAAGTTCGCAGTAGCGAATTTTTTTGTGGCCACGGAGCGAGCAAACTGCTTTGCTCGCGTTCGGGATTGAAGACCGGAGCCATGTTTTTTCAGCAGGAAAAACGGGCGAGGGCGAGGTGCTAGGACAAAAGTGAGCGACGGCGAGCTTTTAGTCTGGCGCAATCCCGACCGTCGGCTCAGAGACAAAAAAATCGGCTTTGGCCGATTTTTTGATGTTCAAGAAATGAACTTAAAATGATGAATTAGGTATAGGTGATATATATATGCCATAGAACATAATTTTATAGGACCTACGCATTTGGCGCATTTCTTCGTACCCGCCGCCTACTGGCGCTGGGCACTGCGCTCGTCTCCACTCGCTTGTTACACTGCTCCGGTGCTTCCTCAATGTATCTCCATATACATCTCGGCTCGCTCCTCGCTTGATCACAGGTCGTTTCTTACTAGAAACGCCCGCGACCCCGCCTCGCCCCGTCGGGCTCCGGCCTTGCGGTGCTTCAGGTCTTCGCGCCTCACCTCGAACTGCATCCAAATGCGTAGGTCCTATTTTAGATACTAAGTTTGCCAAAGAGGTGTATACTATAAAGTAAGAAGTTGTACCTGCCCATCATATATTGCGCATACAACGTATCCTATCTATTTTTGCTTTTGAGCTTCCTCTGACTCAACAACCCAAAAAGAGATTTCCATCTTATCTAGCCAGGAAATTGCTAGGGTACATTTTTGATATCAAATAATTAGTAGTTTAATAAGATCTATGAAAATTTATAATAAATTTTTTATCGCCGCTTTTGTTCTTGTGGTGCTTGGTCTGGTGGGGTCAGATAGCGTTTTAGCGGCTAGTCCAGCCACGGTCAATCTTGGAACAGCCGGTAGTTATGTAATTTTAGCCAAAACCGGAATTTCCACGACTGGTTCCACGGCGATTGTTGGAAATATGGGAGTGAGTCCGGCTGAGGCGACTTATATCACTGGTTTTGCTTTAATCCTTCCAGTCGCTGGAGCATTTTCCACTTCGGCTTTGGTGACGGGAAATATTTATGCACCTAGTTATGCGAATCCTACTCCCGCCAATCTGACCACAGCGATCGGGGATATGGAAACTGCCTATACTGATGCGGCTAGCCGAGCCGCGGGGGTGACGGAATTGGGGGCGGGAAATATTGGTGGCCTGACGCTCGCGGCCGGTGTTTACAAATGGGGTACCGGTGTGACTATTCCAACCGATGTCACTCTCTCCGGTAGTGCCAATGATATTTGGATTTTTCAAATTGCGCAAAATCTTAATCTTAGTTCAGCGACCAAGATTATTCTCGCGGGTGGAGCAAAAGCCAGTAATATTTTTTGGCAAGTTGCCGGCCAAACAACTATCGGTACCACCGCGGTTTTTAATGGCAACATCTTAGATCAAACAGCCGTTGTGTTAAATACTGGTGCGATTTTAAACGGTCGAGCCTTGGCTCAGACGGCAGTTACTTTAGACGCTAATTCGGTCACGGTTCCATCCGGTTCGGTTCCGGCTATTCCCGCAGTTCCGGCTATTCCAGCCTTTCCAGCCACTCCATCGTTGGGGACAAATAATTCAGCTGTTTCCGCCACTCCAGCTGTTTCAGCAACACCGGCTTCTTCAACTAACCAAACTCAAGAAGACGCTCTACTAGTAACTATCCGGGCCCTCCGAGACCAAATAGAGGCAAAACAGCAAGGTTCTTCCGTTTCCGCCTCGGCTTCCGCTTTTGGTCAGCAAGTTAAAACGATTGCGACGGATCTTAAACTGGGC
>JAPLZN010000107.1 GCA_026395035.1 Candidatus Vogelbacteria bacterium
GTGGCTTTGTCCCCCACCTCTATGTTTACGGTCGCGCCGGTCTACCCTGTAAAATTTGCGGGACAGTGATAAAAAAGATTCGCCATAACGGACGGGGAACTCATTTCTGTCCGAAGTGTCAAAAATAACGGCCCTGGTTTCCCAGAGCCGTCTATCACGAACAAAATATCAGTCCAACAGATCGATTAAGCGAAAGATCTCGGTGGGTGTATCGATGATGTCCTCGGCGCCGGCACCCAGCAATACTTGCCGGCCGCCATAACCACCGTCGAAACCGATCGTCCTAACTCCGGCTGTTCGGCCATCGGCAATATCGGAAATCATATCACCAACGAACATAACATGCCGTTTTTCGATCTCCAGGCGGTCGGCGACATCGGCAAGATCTTTTACCTTGTTCTCCCGATCGCAATACAGATCAGAGATCAGGGATAGCAAACTATGTTTGGCTAAACAGTCCTGTACATGATCAGGATAGGGTGCCGCTGTGATCACAAACGACGGGATATTCCGGCGGCGCAATCCGGACAATGCTTCGCGAACTCCCAAGAAGATCTGGTACATTCTGTCTCCGAGCAGTCGATCGTAAAGCGGCCAAATCTCCCGCTCGGGGGTATGCACCCCTAAAGCTTGGAACCTCTCCCCTGCCGGCATATACCACCACTGACACATGGTCTTAAGCGGGGGAATTTTGGCGCCCGCGCGACCAAAGATCACCTTGAGCGCCGCATAGTGGCGCGGCAAGCTATCCACCAAAGTTCCGTCATAATCCCACACCACGGCCCGAACGAGCTCTCTGTTCATATTAAGCTCCTCTCTATACATCTATCTGCCGTATTTCTATCAGAAACCCGCTATTTTCGCAATTAAACGCCCAAAATTCTAAACAGCGCAATTCCGGCCGCCACTGAAACATTGAGCGATTCTTTTTGGCCCTGCATCGGAATCTCGGCAATCAAGTCGCAGTTTTTTAGAATGGCCGGAGAGAGGCCGGAGACTTCCTCCCCCAAGATCATGGCACAGGGAAATTTCGGCTTAACTTTTTTATAATCAACAGAGTTTTTCGCCTGTTCCAGGGCGATAATTTGAAATCCGGTCTTTTTTAATTTTTTGATTAAAGCCGTCGTGCTGGCCACCTTTTCCCAATTAATCGTTTTTTCCGCGCCCAGTGCTGTTTTGGCGATACCCGAATCGGCCCGACCAAATTCGTCTACCGGTGCCGGCGTATAACCTACCAAATATATTTTGTTTATCCCGGCCGCGTCGGCCGTGCGAAAAATCGCCCCCACATTGTAGGTACTACGGATGTTAGGCAAAATCAAAACCGCCTCTTTTTTCATGCGAGTAATATAGCACAGAAAAGGCGGCGGGACAGTCCAACCGCCCTTGTTTTGGCTCTTACTTAACCCCCGCCGGAAATTGACCGGAATACATTTTTTCCAGAGCCGAGCAGGCTGAACTAGCCGGCGTGCAAGTCACCTTCACAGGCTTACCGTTCTCAATATACTGCTCAATCGTCATCCCCTTGCCCGCTACCGTAACCACCCACAGCTGGCCCTGTTTAAAACTACTCCCCAGGGCTTCTTCGGTAAAATACTGATCCTGAGTCATTCCGTTTATTGAAATCGCCAAATGACAAACAGCGACGCCACGATAGGTCGTAAGTTCAGTTTTTCCTTCGCCGGGAACGCCGTACTGCGCATTAACCTGGGCCCGAACGGAATTGTAAGCCAAGCACTTGTCACGAAACGACCCATTTACCGAACCGCTGGGGCTGGAAGAGCCAATGACCTGATCAGTGGAAGTCGCCGGCTGATCCCGATAAATCTCTGCTGGACCACGGTTGGCTAAGAAAAAATACCCGCCAATAGCCAAAACGATAACAATAGCGATAATCACAAAAGTTTTCATAAAAAATAATTAATGACTAATTTTTAATTAACGCCATTCAGCCGGGGAAACTTCGATATTGATATGTTTCGGCGACCAAGTAAGCAAAACGAGTGAGATAATCACACCCAACACTCCAACCAAAGTGAAAGATATATTCATCCCCAACCAATCCGCTAAGAATCCGGCCGAAATTGGTCCAAAAATATAACCCAGATTAAAAGCAAAATCACCCAGACCCGCAATTTCCCCCTCGATTTCCGTGTCTTCCG
>JAPLZN010000021.1 GCA_026395035.1 Candidatus Vogelbacteria bacterium
AGTTACCAAAAAGGAGTTTTTGGTAAGGCAAAAAGAAACGGCTATAGGCGATTGCGTTTCTCAAGGTGAGCTATTGAGAGGAAAAACTCTGTCCAAAAGCCAGATAGATGAACTTGTCCGAACCAAAATCCTGTTGCCCCAGAAGTATCATTCACGAATATATTATAACTTGCAGGAAGTTAAGAATGGCATCAGATTGTTAATAGACCGAAAAAAACAGAAACAGAGCAGGTTGTTTGGAGAATAGAAAATGGTCCAAGTAAACTCCGAAACCGTAGAGAAGTTCAAAAAGATGTTCAAAAAACAGTATGGAGTTGAGTATTCGGATAGTGAAGCGTGGGAAGCCACTCACAATCTCATCGGGGCATTTGATTGGCTACTGAAAGAAGATATGAAGCAACACCCCGAAAATTATAAAAAGAGCACAAATAATTTATCAGATAATTTATAAAAAATATGAAAAAGATAATTAAACAATCTTTTTACTCTCCGATGTTTTTAATACTAGCTCCCGTATTTTTTTGGGGACTAGCCAATCTAGCCCTTTTGACAATCTCTCGTTCCCTTGAGCAATCATTGATAGAAATTATATTTAAGGTGTTCGGTAATTATCCTTTTAGTGCTGGTTGGGGAATGGGGGTAAATAACGCCTTAACCAATGTTCTTTTTTACTCTGCTTTTGTCTTAGCCCCTGTTTTATTTGCTTTATCTGTTTATTTCGGAGTAAAATTTTTAAGACAATCTGGCCCAAGTCAAAGTAAAGTTTGGAGAATGGTAAATGTTATTTCAGTAACAATCTCTGGTTTCGTCCTTTTTGGGATTTTGGTCGGTATCATATTATAAGAAAATAGTGATAACGGGGTGGGGTAGAATTATTGACGGGATATAATGAAAAGCAGGGTAGGGTGAAAGTGGTTGTTGCAATTTTGTAAAATCTGATAGAATTATCAAAGGGTAGCGAGAATTGATATTTTATAGCTTCGGTTATAAACGGGGGTCGTGAATTAAGTCCGTCATCCGCCTTGTGCGGTGGATTTGTCTGAAAAGACAGAAGGTAGCGGTGAAAAGCGATAACTGGCTTACGGGTGTATCAAGAGTGCTACTCCGACAAAGAACTTCCATTCGTGGGAGTTTTTTGTTAGAGTAGAAGTAATGAACAAATTGAGAACAAGAGAATAGCCACCAGATAACCGCAACAAAAGCGGTCCTTCTTGGTGGCTTTTTCTTTTGCCCTCGTAGCTCAATGGATAGAGCGAGACGCTTCTATCGTCAAGGTTGCAGGTTCAAGTCCTGCCGAGGGCACAGGTTTACACTTTCGCAAAAGCAGGACAGCGATAGTAGAACTCGCTCTTTCCCTGTAGTAGAATGGTTCTAACTTCGTCCAAGAGCCCCAGCAAGCGAGTGAAGACGAGCGCAGTGCCCAGCGCCAGCAGGCGGCGGGTACCGAAAGAAATTGCCACGAAGCGTTAGAAACCGTGGGTTTCTAAAACGCAGCCAATCGCGACTTTCCCTCGCGATTGGCGAGTAGTGAGTGTTCCAAGTCCCGCAGCAAGCGAGTGAAAACGAGCGCAGTGCCCAGCGCCAGCAGGCGGCGGGTAAATGCGCAGTGCCGAGCGCCGTGTCAGCGACCGAGTGTGAACGAGGAAGTACTGAGGCCAGCAGGCCGAAGTGCCGAATTTCCATGTATTTTGTCTATATCATTGAATGTCGCGATAAATCTCTTTACACGGGGATAACTACGGATGTGGAGCGGCGTTTTCTGGAACATAAAAATAAAAAAGGCGGGCATTATACGAGTGCTAAAAAAGTTGTGCGGGTAGTATTTACCAAGCAACACCCTGATCGATCGTCAGCCTTGAAAAGGGAAGCCGAGATCAAGAGATGGACCAGGAAGCAGAAGTTAGATTTAATTACTGGCAAGGTGTCACCTTGACGCCGAGCTGATTATCGAAAATAAAAAGGCGCAAGGATTCCTTCCGGGAATCCTTGCGCCTTGTTTCAGACACGGAGTCACTCCTTCTTGCTTGACCGGGAGATTGACTGGGTGGTCGACTTCACCGCGTTCTCGAAATCGGTCATCTGCTTGAGCACCAGCGAGAGCGCTTCGGCCCGAGTGAAACCGGCCTTCGTGTAGGCCTTGAGCGCTTTCATCCGACTGTCGGCGGCGTTTTTTTGGTACTCGGCTTGGGCCGTGATCAGAGCGGGGCTTTTGCTGGCGGCGTTGAAGATATTCAACACCGTCGCGATGATTGTCCCGAGGTCGTTGCCGGGCTGCTTGGCGACCTCCGACAATATTTCGAGCAGGGGACGATACTCGGCGACGGTGCTCTCGTACATTTTCACGAGAGCGGTCGTGACCGCTTTTTTATCCCCACCATTTTCCTCCATCAGCACTTGGATTTTGCCGTCGATGGTTTCTTTCACCTCGGAGATGTCCATGAGCAAAGACTCCTTCAATTTGAAAATATATATTTACGGTTGCACCGTAAATATTACCAAACTACTGAACAGTATAACATAAGGATAATAAAAGTCAAGGTCAAAAAAACGGCCATTTTAGCCCCTTTTTGACCCCCAAGTTGACTCCCGGAAATTGTGCTAGAATGGGGGTATATGAAAAAAACCATCATTTGGGTTGTCGTAATTATCATCATCGGGTTGGGGTTGTATTTAATGAGTTCGTCCAGTAAGGCGCCGGCGGGGAACGACCAGGGCGACGCGGTAATTAACAGCTCGACGACGACTTCGGTGGTCGTGGATAATAAAGACGAAACGGTAATCGGGAAGTCGGTAGAGGGACGCGATATCATTGCTTATAATTACGGCACCGGCGCGACGAAACTTTTATTCGTCGGCGGTATTCACGGTGGCTATGAGTGGAATACGGTTTTGCTGGCCTATCAATTGATGGATTATCTGAAAGCCAATCCGAATGTGATCCCAAAAAATATTCAGGTCACGGTCATCCCGGTCCTGAATCCGGATGGTCTGAACCGCGTCGTGGGTACTTCCAGTCGATTTGCGGCGGGTGATGTGCCTAAGGCGCAAGAAATTTTAATTGCTGGTCGTTTCAACGCGCACCAGGTGGATTTGTCACGAAACTTCGATTGCGATTGGCAGTCTAAGGGGACTTGGCAGACCAGATCGGTCAGTGGCGGCAGTGCGGCTTTTTCCGAACCGGAAAGCCTGGCTCTGAAAAATTATATTGAGGCCGGCAAACCAAGCGCGGCGGTGTTTTGGTACAGCGCGGCGGGCGGTGTCTTTTCTTCCAGCTGTCATGCGGGGGTATCGGCGGAGACGCGTTTACTCACCAACACTTACGCCAAAGCCGCCGGCTATCCGGCCTATGAAGAATTCACTTCGTACGAAATTACCGGCGATGCGGTAAATTGGCTGGCCAAAGAAAATATTCCGGCGGCGAGCGTTCTACTGACGACGCATGACAATGTGGAGTGGGATAAAAACTTAGCGGCGGTCAAGGCGGTGATAAATAGTTACGCCAAATAATTAATGAGATTTACCCCTCGGACCATTTTTGTTGTTGTTTTTCTGTTGCTTATCGTGGGCGGAGGATTTTTATTCTGGCGGGGGAACGCTCCTAAGGCCACCCTGCCGCCGCCTCCCCCGCCGGCCAATCCTGATCCGCGCCAGCAAGTCATCGGAACCTCGGTGGAAGGGCGTAAGATCGAGGCCGATACCTTCGGGAGTGGTGGGGCGACTCTTTTGTTTGTTGGCGGTATTCATGGCGGTTACGAATGGAATAGCGTTCTTCTGGCGAATCAGTTCATTGATTATCTCAAGTCCAATCCGACGCTTATCCCGGAATATCTGACGGTCACTGTCGTCCCGGATGCTAATCCGGATGGCGTGTTCAAAGTAATCGGCAAAGAAGGTCGTTTTACTTTGGTGGATGTTCCCACGACCACCGCGACCGCGGCCGGGCGTTTCAACGCCAATGGAGTAGATCTTAATCGCAATTTTGCTTGTAACTGGAAACCACAGAGCACTTGGCAGAATAAAACAGTTTCGGCCGGCACGGCTTCGTTTTCCGAGCCGGAAGCGGCGGCCATCCGCGATCTTGTTTTGGCGGTTAAACCGGCGGCGGTGATCTTTTGGCATAGCCAGTCGGGGACGGTCTACGCTTCGCAGTGTAAGAATGGGATTCTTCCGGCCACGCTGGAAATAATGAACGCTTATGCCAAAGCGGCGAAATATAAGACCGACAAATCCTTCGATAGCTATGCGATTACCGGTGACGCGGAAGGTTGGCTGGCCTCAATCGGTATTCCGGCGATTACGGTGGAATTACAGACCCACAATACAATCGAGTGGGAGCAAAACCTGTCCGGCGTTAAGGCTTTGTTTGGTTATTTTCGACCACGGAACTCATTACCCAATAATTGAAAATATGCCAGAACAATTTAATTTTAGACCACAAGAGGAACCGTTGTTTCCATGGGAAAATCTAGAAGAGTTGCAATCACTGGGAGAAGAGGAAGAAGACGGAAGGAAACAGCTTCGACAATGGGAAGAGGACCATCCGGAAGAAAAAACCTCTGAATATGTGAGAGAGTGCGGTCCGGAAGTGGCGCAATTTGAAGAATTAATCTCTTCGTTTGAGGCCAACCATCCGCTGGCCGAATTGTTGTTGATCGTTGATTTAAGGCCGGAAGACGCGCCAGCGCATCCGGTGCGCGAGCCGGCTCGTTTGGGTCTTATCCCAATTTGTAATTTAATGAAGGTAATCGAAGAAGAAACGAATATTTCTCCGGAAAAACTTTGGGAATTGAAGATGATGTATCAGAAACTTTTCCAGGCGGTGGGGATGTCTAGGGGAAACAAGATATTTCACGATCGTCACTTTTAAAAACTATTTAGTTTGGTCAGCGTTTCTGGCGGGACATTTCCACAGCCGTTATTTTCTATTTACTGCTATACTAATTAGTAAGCAATTTTCTCTTAGAAAATTTTTATTAATATAATCCATTTATCTTATGGACGAACAAACTCCAAAAGCAAACGGACGCCGAAAGGCTACTGTTTGTACGGGATCGGATTGCAGTACTTGTGGTTGCGGTGGTCGTGCGTGGGCTTGCCAACAGAGTTGCGTTTTAACTCGCTGGATTCTCGGTCTAGTGATTATTGTTCTCGTGTTTTGGTGCGGGTTGAAAGTTGGTGAGCTAAAAAACGAACTGCGGGGTAATTTTGGTCGCGGTTACGATCGCTCTGAAATGATGAATTCCGGTTGGCGGACTGGTGGACGAGTTTTAATGCTGGAACAGGGCATCCCGGTTACCGGCAGTACCGAAACTACGACGGCTAAAACGGGAACAAAAAAGTAGTTTGTCAGATAAATCAAAACGCGCCCCAATCGGGCGCGTTTTGATTTACGGTTAATTCTTTTTTACTGCCGGTTGTCGGTTGCCGGACAAATATATTTGACTGAGTGAAACGGCGAAAGAAAGAATGATCGGTCCTAGAATGAACCCGAGCACGCCAAAGACCGACAGACCGCCTAAGACGGAGAGGAGAATTAGCAAGGGGTGAATCTTAATGTCTCGTTCAAGGAGAAAAGGACGAAGGACATTGTCGATCGAGCCAACGATAATCGCGCCCCAAAGCGTTAGTCCGATAGCCGCGCCGTAATTGCCAGAATAGGCTAAATAAATGACCAGGGGGATGAAAACCAGGCTGGAACCAAGACCGGGTAGAATCGAGGCGACCATTACCAGGATTGCCCACAATATCGGTTCGGCAACACCGAACACGGTAAAGCCCAAACCGGCGGCTAGGCCGTGAACCAAAGCGATCAATATGGTACCTTTAACCACTGAACCGATCGTCAATTCCAACTGACTGATAATGGTTTGATCATCTTTATCCGCCAGGGGTGAAAGGCGTATCAGTACCTGCCGGAATTTGTGGCCGTCGCGGAAGAGGTAAAAAAGAGTGACCAAGATGATTAATAGGTTAAATATGAGCGAGAGGGCACTAGAGAATAAGGCGTTTAAGTTCAAGAATAGCCACTCCACTCCGCGCTCGGCATATGATTGTAAATCAAAATTCACGCCTGGGGCATTTGTCGCTAACCAATGGGAAACGGTGGGAAAACGATCGGTAATGTTACCAATGTTGCTGCCGGCCAAATTGGCGTATAGATTGCCAATTTCGTTCCAGACTTTTATCCCAATGAGCGATAGTGGTATGATAACAATCAGGATGATTAGCAGAATCGTCAGCCAAGCGGCCAGACCGCGACGGCCGGATAATTTTTTAACCAATCGGCGGTAAAGTGGACGAAAAGCAATCGCTAAAGCCAGGGACACCGTCAGGGCGCCCAAAAACGGATAGGCCAGCGCGGCGGCCAGACCCAGGCTGGCGATAAGAATGATAAAGAAATAGATTATTTGCACACGCTCGGCTTTCATGATAATGAAGTTAAGTTTGTAACTGCTTATATTGTAACAGAAAAAAGTTAATATGGTAGAATGAATTCCATGACCAATATTGTAATAATCGGTGCGGGAGAGATCGGAATCGCGCTGGGACGGGTGTTAAAAACCGGCGACCGCTCGGTCAAGCTTTGGGACAAGGATCCCGGGGTGGTGGCGGCGCTTGGTGGAGAAAGTCTCGGCCTGCCCGGGATCGTACCGACCGCGGATTTTGTTTTTATTTGCGTTCCATCCTGGGCCCTGCGCGAAGCCCTCTTTTTCATCTCTCCTTATTTGGGCAAAAAAGCGGTGGTGGTGAGTGTGACCAAGGGGATCGAGGCGGGCAGTTTGAAATTGCCCGATGAAATGTTGGCGTCGCTTTTGCCGAAAAGACAGTCTTTTGCCTTAATGTCTGGCCCGATGATCGCCGAGGAGTTGCGGGACGAAAAGGGCGGGGGAGCGGTGGTGGTGTCTAGTCAGGAAAAAATCGTTTCACTGGTCAGTAAGTTGTTTGACGGTTCCCAGATTCAAGTTGTGCCCGGCACCGATGTCCACGGAACCGCCCTATGTGGTGTCATAAAAAATGTTTATGCCTTGGCGCTCGGCATTTCTTTCGGTTTGGGATTGGGTGAAAATGCCCGGGGTAATCTCTTGGTTCAGATGTTGGGAGAAATGAAGAAAATATTAGCAACCCTTGGCGGGAAGCAGGAGACCGCGCTTGGTCTGGCCGGACTGGGAGATTTGATTGCGACCGGTTTTAGTTCCAACTCGAAAAATCACGAGGCTGGGGTTTTGTTGGCGAAGGGAGCGGCCGATATGCAAAGCGAAGGGCTGGCTTCGGTAAATTCACTCTGGACATTACTCGGGGCCAAAAGCAAAAAATTCCCACTACTCCAAATCATTCATAGTATCGTTTCCGGGGACAAAGAAGCGGGAGTGGAGTTTGAGAAATTGCTGACCTGACGGTGAATTACGAAATGCCAAAATTCCCGGTATTTTGTCATTCCGGGCTTGACCCGGAATCCAGGTTTTTTCTCTGAGACTTGCGGTTAAAATGGATCCCGGGTCAAGCCCGGGATGACACAGAGAGGGCATTTCGTAATTCAGGGTAAATTA
>JAPLZN010000142.1 GCA_026395035.1 Candidatus Vogelbacteria bacterium
GATAAACTGTCATAAATCTTGAGTCGACTCTTGACCAGTTTCCGCATTCTGCGAAGTTTCGGACGAAGCATGGTCTTTCTCGTTTGAAGTTCTTGGCGGAAGCGGACCCATATCCACCTGCATTTTAAGCAGCTTGTCTGAACCCTCCACTCGCTCGGCCGCTACAATCTGTCCGATTTTTAATTCCATTTTCTGAAACTCGTCGTAGGAAATAGGCATTTTAATTTTTAATTAATTCAGTATCCCCCTGTCTTAAAATTTCCACTTGTCCGTTCGTGAGCTTGGCTAGAGTGGACGGTTGGCTACCGCGTGGCCCGGCATCAAGATAAAAATCTACGCGATTGCCGAAATAATCTCTGGCTTCCTCAATCGTCTCGGCCGGCCGCCGGCCGCTTAAATTAGCACTAGTGGAAATAAGCGGTCCAGTTTTGGCTAATAATTTCTGCAAGTCTTCTCCGATTGGGAAACGCACGGCGATTGTCTTTTTTCCTCGGTGTAAATATTCAAGCTTGTTTTCCGGATCAGGACAGGGGAGAATGAAGCTTATCGATCCCGGCCAATTTTTTTCCAGCACCGCGCGATCCTTCTCCGTAATTTCCACCCCCAATTTTCCCAAATCTTCCCACTCGCCAATCAAAACAATAAACGGCATATCGGCCGGTCGCTGTTTCAATTCGTATATTCTTTCTACCACAGCGGGGGATAAGGCACTACCCGAGAGTCCGCAAATGGTGTCGGTGGGTAATATCCCAACCCCGCCCGAATTTATTTTTCCGACAATTTCCGAAGGAAACATAGGTGGACCTAGGGAGAATCGGACTCCCGCCTCGGCAATGCGAATGCCGCGTAATACCACTTTACTATAGGCCCAGACAGGAATATTTAAGCACAAAATTAGCCAAAAGGAAAGATGGCCAGTTTGGCTAAATGCGGTAGTTTAATTTCTTAGCCAGTTTTTCGGCTTCAGTTAAACTGTGAGCGATTTCAGTGAGACCTGTCGCCCAGAACTTGGGATCGGAGATATTCAAACCAAGTTTGGCAAAAACGGTTTTTGGGGAAGCGCTCTCGCCGGCCGCCAGAAAGTCTCTGACCTGGGCGATGAAGCGGGGCTCGGCTTTAACTTTAGCTTGCAGGGCTTTGGAAATCAGGAGACCCGAAGCATAGGAATAGACATAGAAGAAATTGCGGATATGGCCCCAGTAGACCCACCAGTTTTCACTGCCGGCGGATTGATCCACGGCCGGGCCCATATACGCCTTCATGTGTTTTTGAAATAATTTACCAATCTCGGCGCTGGATAAATACCCCTTGGCGCGGAAAGCGGTGTGCAGGGCTTGTTCAAAGCGGTAGCAGGCGACCTGGCGGAAGATGGTGGACATATCGGCGTTCAGTTTGGTCAAGGTAATCGCTAATTTGGCGTGCTCGCTCTTTTCCGTACGCAAAATTTCTTCCAACACAAAGTCTTCCATAAAAGTACTGGCGACTTCCGCGGTCGCGAGGGGAGTGCCGAAATCCAGGGAGTGGCGGACGGGGCGCTGTAATTCGTTATTGATGCCGTGGCCGACTTCGTGAGCGATGGTCAGGATATCATTCAGACGATTGGTGTAATTTAAATTGATGTAAGTGGGGGAGGATAGCAGGCCGGAGGCGCAATAGGCCCCGCCGGCTTTGCCTTTGGCCGGGAAAACATCAAATTGGCCGGCGGCCAAAAAGCGGTCGTAGATGGCAAGAAACTCCGGGTCCAGTCGGCCGAAAACTTGGCGGACGAGGGTAACAGCGGCGGGGTAGGCAATCTCTTTATCAATTTTACCGACCGGCACATTGCGCTCGTGGTAGGCGAGGTGTGGCTGGCCGAGTAATTTGGCTTTCAGTTTATAAAAGCGCGCGGGCAGGGAAAAATTCTTTTCTACAGCGGAAAGTAACGCATCCACGGTAGCCGAATCAATATCGTCGGAGAGATGACGAGCGGCATCGGGGCGGGTAAAACCGCGCAATTCATCGGTGGTTTTTTTATGGGCCAAAATGGCGTTCAATTCCGCTTCGGCGACCGTGGCGTATTCAGCGACGATTTCATTGAAAGCGGCGGCGGCGCGGTCGCGCGTTGGTTTATTTTCGTGTGAGCAGAGAGTGAGCAATTCCTCGTAATTTTTGGTTTCTTTCTTACTGTTCACGACCACGGTCCGCGTTTCGCCGGCCAAGAAACTTTCGGTCATCCGCGTCCAAAAACGATAGGCGGGGGCGCTGTCTAGACTCAAGATTTTTTCCTCCGGCTCGGACAGAATATATTTGGCTTCGGCGAACAGCTGTTCCAGAAAATGATGGTACTTGGTGAGCTTCGGATTAGCTAAAAATTCTTTTTGTTTGGCCGGCGCCACCTTGGCCAAACGCAGGGTGAAAAACTGGATGTCGTTGCCGATTTTTTGTGACTGTTCTTCGGCTTGGTTCGTTTTGGCTTTGATGGCCGGACTGGTCTGATCCTGGGTCTGGCGCAAGCCCCAGTAATAGTCTTCCACACTATTCGCTCCAAAATTACGCGCCCAAGCTTCGTACTCGTCCAGCGCCTCGCGTAAAACGGCCGGTTTTTCCTGCCAATCGGTGCGATTTTTCCATTTATTGATGAATTGATAACTGATCTTTTCCGCCTCGGTTCGAATAGTCAACAAAGCCGTTTCGCCTTTTGGTCCGAATAGGAGCTTGAAGTTCCAATTTTTGACTAGTTTTGGCATGGGGATATCATAGCGAAAAAGCAATCAAAGAGAAAGCCCCGACCAGCAAGCTGGCGGGGCAATTATTCAAATGGCCGGAGAAAGGCCAAATTCAAAACAGCCCACTGTGGGTCATCGTATTCGTCCGGGTTGAATTCTCGGTTTAGGTCAGCTCCAATAAGCCAGCCGATACCGTACGAAATTTGAGTACCCCATGGACTAAGTAGACCGGCGCGAAAGAACTCAATTTCGTCCGGGGAAATCATAATTCCTTGCGACAAGGACGGATAAACGCCGAATGGCTGACAGAGCTCATTTCGCCAGCGACGCAGGGCCCCACGAAACAGTCGCTCAGTGACTTTACGGATATTGGTATTCTTCGCGAAAGCCACCGGAACGATTGCCGCGTAAACCCAAGCGGGTAGATCAACATAGGTCAAAGGCCAGGGGTAAAGAGAGGAACGACCGTTCATTGTCTGCCTCCTTTGTCCGTAAACTACCTCTAATCTTACGGTTATTTGGCTATCTCGTAAAGGGGCAAAAAACCTTGGCTTTTTGGGTGATTTTTGTCCCCCCAAATTGTCATTCCCGCTCTTTTATGTCATTCCTGCGCAGGCAGGAATCTTGAAATTATCTTTGCATTTTAGCCATAATTTGCTACTATAATGCCTAGTTCTTTAAACAAAAGAATATATTCCGCGGTAGCTCAGTGGTAGAGCGGTCGCCTGTTAAGCGATTGGTCGTAGGTTCGAATCCTACCCGCGGAGCCAGTTAGTATAAATCCCAAAATTCGACTCGCACGCAGTGCGAGGGCGGGTGGCGGATGTGGCGGAATCCCAAGAATTCAAAAGGATTTGCCATGATTTTTTTGGAGAGAAATGCAGAGCCTTTTGCGCGAGGAGGGGGTTCGAGCCGATCTTTTTGAGAAAATTTTTCTTGTCTTCAAAATTTTCGCCGGAAGCGATAAATTCGGCTTGTTTGCTGTCTAAAATGAAAAGTCGTAGCGGTTCGAGCCGATGATTGCCTGTCTGCTCAAAATCCTTCAATTTTTCTGAAACATCAATTTTGTGATTGAGGATTTTTTGCTTTTTCTCGACATATTCCGCTTTCGCAATCAGCCCGTCCAAATGCGTATCGAGCAAAGTATCTAACCGCTTGTCTAAATCCTCAATCTCTCGTTTCAGATTTTGAGCAAAGGCTAGGCCGTTTTGGACATTTTGCTCGCGCTCCATTTCCACCTTCGCGAGCATCTCATCGGCCCAAATCGGCGGTAAAGAAACTTTTTTGATAATGTCATCGATCTGTGTGGCGAGCAATTCTTCGCGGATATATGGTTGTGCGCAGATACCTTTCTTTTTAGTACAGCGATAATAAATATGTCCTTTTTTCACTTCGCTGGTAATACTACAACCGCACTCGGCACACTTCAAAAATCCGCGAAAAGTCGCCACGGCCTTGCTCGGTTTTTTAGGCCGTGACTTGTCCGCCATCGCCGCCATACATTTATCAAAAAGTTTCTTTGAGATCATCGGCTCGTGTTTGCCTTGGCACATCTCGCCGTTATATTTGAAAACGCCATAATAAAAAGGATTGCAAAGAGTATGTTGGACGAGCGAAACCGATAAGACTTTTCCACTCTTTCCAAACAAGCCGATCGAGATAGCGGTATTTTGGATATCTTTCATGGAATAGTTGCCGGTGGCGTACAATTCAAAAATTTTTCGGACGAGGCGAAACCGCTCTTTGTCCTTAACAATCGTGTGGGTGACCAAATCATTGGCATATCCCAACGGTGCCCAGCCGGGCCATTCGCCTCGTCTCAATTTTTGACGCAAACCGCGCTTCGTATTTTCCGAAAGATTATCAACAAAATACTTCGACTGCCCAAAAGCGATTGAAAGCATGAATTTGCCTTGGGGCGTGGCTTCAAACCAAAAAGTGGGGAATTTTAGCGCGGTGATATGTTCAGAATCGATGAAAAAGATAATCCGCCCGCCATCCACGCTATTTCTCGCCAGTCTATCGGGATGCCACGCTAAAATTCCTTCCGCTTCGCCACGCTCCATACGGTCGAGCATTTGATTGAAAATCGGACGGCCGGGACATTTCGCCGTTTGTGATTCGCGAAAAGTCTCGACGACAATCAAGTGCTCGCGCCGGGCAAATTCATTCAATTCAAATTCTTGCGATTCAAGCGACAATACCTGACGATCATCTTCGTCGGTAGACTTGCGAATGTAGAGAAAGAATTTTTTCATAGCTTTTGGGTTTAAATTTGTCGCGACCCTTTCGCACCAGCGAAAGAAAAAGATCGGCGCACAAAACTTTGTTTTGAATGTTCGTAGAACATGGAACCCCCTCCTCGCGCAAAAGGCTCTGCATTTCTCTCCAAAAAAATCATGGCAAATCCTTTTGAATTC
>JAPLZN010000097.1 GCA_026395035.1 Candidatus Vogelbacteria bacterium
GTTGTAATTCTCTTCTTTCCCATAATAAAGTAATTTAAAATTAAAAATTAGAAATTAGAAATTGAATACTTGTCTTTCTGAATTTCATTTTTAATTATTAATCTCTAATTTCTAATTATTTTTTCTCCACCTTCTTCCGACCCGAACCCATCGTCTTACGAACATTACCTCGACGCGTCCGCGAATTAGTCTTACTGCGCTGTCCACGCGACGGCAACCCACGAGTATGTCGCGAGCCACGATACGAACCGATGTCCTTAAGTCGTTTAATGTTGCCGCTGACTTCTCGTTTCAAATCGCCTTCAATCTTGAACTTCTCAACTACGCGACGAATACTGTTTTCCTCATCGCCCGACAAATCGTCCGGCTTTTTGCCCAAAGTAACCCCCGCTTCCTCGACTATTTTCTTCGCGCGAGGAATACCAATACCATAAATCGCCGTTAAGGCGTATTCGATTCTTTTATTAGGAAGGGTGATACCGGAGATGCGCATGATATTCAATGAAAAATGATGAGTGATAAATGATGAGTGAGCGGATGATGAATCGGCATTCTTCATTCATCACTCCTAACTCTTAATTATTTAATTACCCCTGCTTTTGCTTATGGCGGGGCTTACTCTTGCAAATGATATACAAGTGGCCGCGCCGTTTGACCATTTTGCACTGCGCGCACCGCTTCTGGATTGTTGACCGGATTTTCATTTCGAAAAAAAATGATAGATAAAAAAATACTTTGCCGCGCTTCCGTGGCTTCTAATTTCTACAGACGCCGGGTAATTCTTCCTCTCCCCCCGTAAGGATCAAGGATTAGTTCTACTCGGTCACCGATTAGGACGCGAATCCTGTTCAAACGCATTTTGCCGGATAAATAAGCAAGTAACTGCTTATCGTTTCCGATGTTCACCTTAAATAGGGTGTTCGGCAACGCCTCCGTTACAACGCCAATAGCAACCGCGTTGTTCCTGTCGGAGGACCCCGCTTTTTGATCTTGGATTTCCATTACTTATTTACCCAAAACATACTAGCAGATTACTAGGACAGCTGTCAACCAGGCTTTGATTTAGAAGTGGATATCTCTCCGCGTGGCCCTCCATCCGAGGCCTTAGGAATACTCTGGTTATGATGATGTTTTACTTTATCAGTTGAATAATTATTTTACGAGGATTAGCGGGAAAAGACCTGATCCAGAAGGGTTTAATCCTCGCTTCGATGCGATAAATATTCGGGTAAGTGGAAAAAATCGCGTCTCGTTGACTGAACTTGATCCCCTTCAGGCGCTGCGCCAGCTCGTTCTTATCGACCGGCCAAACAAAATTACCGGGGCCGGCCAGAGTAAAGGTGATCTTGCCGGCCGTCGCCGCCGACGCAACATCCGAACCCAGCAACGCAAAAACTATTCCCGATAAATCTAATTGGACGCCCTCAACCGCTTCATTAGGGAAAAGTCGGCCGGCAATCGTTTGGGCTATCTTATCTTGGTTAAACATCAGAGCATTCAGCTGTCCGGTTACTTCAATAACACTTGACGAAGCGCTTTCGGCCCTTACTCGACTGGAATACTTGATGTCAATCCCCTGCGGGAAAATAAAGTAGTCTTTCGGGATTTGAGCGAGAGCTTTTTTTTGCAAGGACTCGCGTAATTCGGTTTGCGCTGCCTGAATTGCTTGTTGTTTATCCGCTTCGGAAACAACTGTCGACAGTCCGTCCGACCCACCGGTCGCCTCACCTGAAACGGTGAACTTATCATATTTGGCCGTCCCCTGAAATCCGACAATTTTCATTTTCAAGTTACTCTGATTATAGGCTGGACCGATATTATCCGCTGTAATTGCTGTTTTTATCGATCCGGGCACCACTTTACCGCCGGAATTGGATAGACCGGGAACGGTAATGGACGAATCGAGCCGATAGATTTTGCCATCGTCAGCTGAAAGCCGGGTTCCCGCAACCAGTTTTTGACTTGCCGAGCTATAAAGGTTAGCGATAGTGACGGTCCCCTTCGCCCGACTACGGGTCTTGACCTGGGAACTGGCCGCCACCGGTTTGCTGATCGTTTGATCCAGCTTCATAACGCTAAATTCCAACCCATTGGCGGGGCCCAAAGACGCCTCGTACCGGCCGTCAACCGCCTGGCGCGATGACCGGGGTGTGATCTTTACGATTGCCGAAGAGAAAACGACCGACAAAAAATATCCGACAGCAAGCAGAATCAGTGTACCAACGAGATACAAGCCTAAATTATTTTTACGACGGCGGTCACGAACCGGGAGTTCCGATCGGACCGGAGCTCGATCGGGAGGAGGAACGGACACCACTTCCGCTTCGATACCCCGCCCCTTCCGCACCGTCCCGCGCCGAACAGTTGTCGGTAATTCCGATTTGGGTAAGACTTCTTTGAGACTTTTTTTTCTTACTCCATCCATCATGTTCGTTTAGATTATTAACTATATACCAATTCTTTCCAGCTC
>JAPLZN010000091.1 GCA_026395035.1 Candidatus Vogelbacteria bacterium
GCCGTATCGATACTAATAAAAAAACCGCCAACAAGGGCGACGAGCGCCAGGGCGGCAGACAAGAACGGCAAAAGAAGCGATCGCTCGGATCGGGTTCCCCCACCGCTGCAAATAACGGCATTCATATATGTATTACTAATATTAATTATTAAATTTTTATAGGACCTACGCATTTGACACATTTCTTCGTTACTGCGCTCCGGTGCTACCTCAATGTATTTCCATATACATCTCGGTTCGCTCCTCGCTTGTGCCTCGAACTGCATCCAAATGCGTAGGTCCTACTTTAATGCTTTTTACTGTTATATAGCGTAACCTATCCTGAATTTGAGTCAAGACGCCAGGGAAAAGATCAAAAAGATTGGTTTTCCGACCAAAAACCAAAAACAAACATAACGAAAAATGGCCCCAAACAACCGTTCTGGCAAGCCAATTTCTATCGGTCACCATTGACAAACACTCCCTGTCTTTAAGTAATACGAATTCCCTCCCCTCTCCTTCATAATTTTACCCAAAACAAAAAGCTTTCCGTCAAGATGGAAAATCCCGAAATTTCCCTTGTTGATGCCTCGCAATTTTTGAGTCACGAACCCTCAAAAAAATCTTAGAATTTGTCATTCCTGCGAAAGCAGGAATCTTATTAAATCCTTTAATTTTAAGATTCCTGCTTTCGCAGGAATGACACAGGGGGGCATTCAAGGACCGACCTTTGGGGGATTTAAGGTCGGTCCTTTGGTTCCAAGTACCCGTATTTCGTAATTCAAAGTCATTTAGGAGCCGGGCTCCTAAATATCAACCTCAATTCAGATTGCCGCGTTCGCGAGTACGCTCGCTCGCAATGACAATTCTTTTAATACAAAAAACCGCCCGGATGGGCGGTTTTTCTCGTTATTAATTCGTCTGGCGCTTCATCTGTGCCTGCAGGTCTTTGATCTGCTGGAGCAAGGTTTGAATCTGGATAATCAAAGCGTTGCGCGCGTCGCCAGTTGGCTTATTGAGTTCCGTACGTGTGGCTGGACCAACATTGCCGGTCACTCGGACACCGTGCGCCTTCTGATAAGCCTTGACGGCCGCTACCGTCGCCTGACCAAAGTAACCCGTAGCCTTGGCCTTTAGAAATCCTTCCGTCACTAATTTGTTCTGCAAAGCCTTAACTTGAGACGACTGAGAGCCGTAAGCCAAGGTCGAGGTGAACAAGTTCCGAGCCGCCCGAGATGGGGCCACGATATTGACCGACTGTTCAGCCGGAACCGTAATGATCGGAGGCGTATAGCCACCACCGCCACCACCGCCACCGGAATTAGATGAAGAAACCGACGGGGCATCAGCGACCCGAGTGGTATAAGCAGTATAGGCCGTGCCCGGAGTAATGGCCGTACAAGTGACCGTCGTACCGCCGGTATTGACGCAGGTCGCGACTGGATCAGCCGCCATCGCCGTAGCCAAAGCAGCCACTACAATAGCCACTGTATCGCCACTAGCCGCGTAATAAGAGTAGTCACGACTATTGATGGAAGCAATATAGTTTTCACTTGCCGTCACCGAGGCCGGGGTGAAAGTAATTTTTTGGGAAACACCGGCATAGTTGGTCGTCGAAGCAACAACGGTATTTCCATAACCGATGCGCCGAGCACTGAAGATAAGCTTGTTCGTACCGGTGGCCACCGTAAAGCCAACCGTAGTCGAAGCGGCAGAAGCCCACATCTGATTGCGAATACCGTCAGCAATCAATTGTTTGGTATTACCGGTAACCACCGTGAAAAGCGACGCAGTGTTCAGGGCCGTCGAAGTTGAGACAATCGAATAGGTGTCGCCCACATCCACCGTGCCCGCAATGGTAACCGTATCCACTTCCATTCTTGGCGCTACACCCGCCTGATCATTCATCAAAACAATATCATTGGTCGTTCCATCGACGAAGATAATTTTACCGCCAACTTCGGTCGTCGAAGCGGAGGTCTGAACCGCCACCGAGGTAGTAGTAGAGCCACGAGAAAAATCGAGACTCGTCGTGGTCGCTCCCGAAGTGGTCGCCCAGGCATTGTTCAGGGTGGCCAAAGTAGCCGCCAAACCTGCCGTGGTTGTCGCATTGGAACCATCTCCAACACCAAGGGTAACGGCATTACCGATACACTTTACTCCGGCCGTAGTTGAAGCACCCGTCAAAAAAGTAACAACACAAGAACCAATCGTGATCGTTTCCGCGTTAGCCGGGATCGCCGCCACCCGCAAGGTCGTGGTCGCTTTCACTTCGGTAATATTCGGCGTGGTCGAAGCCAGGGCCGCCGTCTGATCGTCGGTACCGATTACCACATTAGCTACAGTCTCCGCCGCGGTTAAAGTCCCGGTCGCCGCTTGGGCCGGAATGGCGAGCGCCAAGACAAGAATGACCGCTAGGATTCTCGCCACTTTTGAAACAAATTTAAGGTGCATAATTAAAACTATAATTAATAACGACTAATAAAATAGACTTTTCTAATTAGAGTAATAATAACACCGGTTGTTTTATAATAATACAGAAAGTTATCCACAGGAAGGGCCGACTAAAAAATAACATTGTTGGAGATAATTTTCCGCTCAAATTCCCGCCAGATGAATAGCCACATACAGAACGCCAACCCCAAGAATCGTCACGAAAGTTGTCCAAATCGTCGGATGGGCGTGATGACTTTCCGGCAGAAGATCGCTCGCTCCAAGATACAGGAAAAAGCCTGAAAAAAGCGCCAAAACGAGACCGAGGACTGATTCCGGTAGAGTAAAGAATAGCGTGGCAGTTACACCCAAAACGGGGGCCAGGGCCAGGCCGATGGCCAAGCCATCGAAAAAACTATGAGTGACCAAACTGCCGGCCCCGAGAAGGCCCCGACCGACACTGGCTTCTCCCTCATCTTCCTCGTGCGCATGGCGATGAAGAACAACCGAGCGATCGATAATCATATAAACCACGAAACCGATTGCCACCACGGTCATAATCCCCGACACGGAAAAGTATTTTGCCCCCAGCCCGATCGCTTCGGGAATCAAGTCGAAAAAAGCCACGCCGATCACCGCCCCTGCCGAAAAACCGAGAATAAGATGTAACCGATCCTTGAAACGCAAAGCGAACAAGCCACCCAACAAGGTGGAAATAAAAGTGGCCGAAGCGATCAGGATTGTCATAAAAAAATTATACCGTAAATTTCTCCATAATTACAGAACACGGGAGAGTAAAAGTTTCATATTTGGAGGCAATCCAAGGCGCGAACGAGGAGCGAACCGAGATGTATGTGGGGATACATTGAGGGTGAGGAGCGAGCTAGCGTAGCTCCGCAAGACCTTTTGCGGGATTTTATGAGCGAGGCGAAATAAAATATCCAAAAGGTGAACTGCTCCAGTAGGGAGCACCGGAGTCCCGTTGGGGCAGAGAGAAAAATTGCTTATTATTAGTATATAAATAGGTAGCCAAACGAACCCCGACAAAACGCCAATGCCAAGGTTCGAATTGGAAGTAACCGTTTTTGGCCGGATAGGACAAAATGAACCCATAACGATAGGCATTAGAATTCAACCAGGCGTAGGCCGTACTTTTTTCAAAACCGGTGAGTCCCTTCAAGACTGGGGTGGAAAAATCCACCGCCGTTCCCAGCTGGTGTTCCGAATAACCCTGATCAGCGGAAAAGGTGTTGGCCCCGGTACCATAGGTTATGGCATATTTTTGTTTCAGGTCGCCCTGTTCGCCGAAACTACGATAGGCGGAAACCACGGTCACGGCGGCGGCGACTCCGGCGGCAGCCGACATCATTTCTTCCAAGTGTCGTTTAACTCCAGTCTGAATCTTTTCCGACCTGTTCGGGTCATTCCAAAATCGTCGATCGATTTCGACGAGCGCCGCCGGAATATAACTGTCCGGCAAAAAATAGACTTGCGAGTAGCGACGCAAAAGCTCCGGATCGGTCTTGCTCAGTTTATCGAGTGTCGCCACCGTTCCCTGAATCTGACCGAATTGGGCAGCCAGTTGATCGTTTTTCGACTTTTCCAGCGCCAACGCCTCACTGGAAGTGGCCAAGGCAGTTTCGGACAATTTTAATTTGCCCGTTAACTCGGCTGTTTGAACAATTAACGCCTGTTTATCCTGATACAAGAAAAACAGGCCGGCGAGAGCGACTGCTAAAAGAACCATTAAAACGATGTCTTTCATGTCAATATCTATTGTAGCACCTTTCCTAAGGATTAGACTCCACCTCCCCTTACCCCTCCTTAAAAAACAGGGGCAGACTCCACCCCCTCTAACCCCTTACAGGCGCAGTACACCTTTTGGCTCTTTTATCCGCTTCGCTCCAAAACAGCTCAAAAGCTTTTTCGGAGCTACGCCTGCTCACTCCGAAACCCCCTTCGTGAAGGGGGAGAAACTTCATCCCCAACAATCTCACCATCTTTAAGGGAAATGATCCGATGAGCGCGCCGGGCATATTCATCCTCGTGCGTGACCATTACAATCGTCTGTCCCTCGTCGTGCAAGGCATCAAAGGCATCCATCACCAGCCGACCGTTGGCCGAATCCAGGTTGGCGGTCGGCTCGTCGGCAAACAGAATATGCGGATCATGGGCAATCGCCCGCGCAATCGCCACGCGCTGTTGCTGTCCGCCCGATAATTGCGCTGGCAGGTTGTTCAACCGATCGCTCATCCCGATCCGCGTCAAAGCTCGTTCGGCTTTGGCGCGCGCGTCTTTTTTGGACCAGCCCTGCATCATAATCGGTAGAGCGACATTGTCGAGGGCCGACAGTTCCGGCAATAAGGCGTAGTCTTGGAAAACATAGCCGAGCTCGTTTAACCGCAAGAGTGCCTTATCTTTCTCCACCAACAGCGAAGTGGCCCGGCCAGCCAAAAACACCTCGCCGGCGGTCGGCGAATCAAGCAGAGACATTTGATAAAGCAGGGTCGATTTCCCCGCGCCGGACGGCCCGATGATCGCCACGAATTCACCATTGGCAATCTCCACATTAATATCATTAAGGGCGACGATTTCCAGTTCGCCCACCCCGTATTTCTTGGTTAAATTTTTTGTCTTAATCATTGAAGTTAATATACGAATTATACCAATCTACGAATGGCTACGAATATTGTTTTTGTGTCATTCCGGGTGCCGGTACTCCGGCGGGGCCTGTCCTCGACCCGATCGGGGAACCCGGAATCCAGAGGAATAATCATAACGCTAAACTAGCAATCTAGATTCCCGCCTGCGCGGGAATGACAATTCAAAATGTACTTATTCGTAGTTATTCATCACTCATCACTTGTCATTCATCATTCTTTTTTATCTCCCCAGGATCGCATCCAGCGCGTTCCG
>JAPLZN010000042.1 GCA_026395035.1 Candidatus Vogelbacteria bacterium
GGAGGCGAAGGGTAAGGATTTTAAACTTACTTCCGAATTGGAGTTGTTTAAGGTACAAAGCCAGATTGGCGGGTTCCTCGGCGATAAAGAGCTTCTTTTTGTCATGTTGGGTAGTTTGGATCAGTCCCTTATCTTTCAGTGTTTTAACTATCTCGTAAACAGTCGACCGCTTAAGACCGGATTGCCGAGAGATGTCCTGAATCGGGGACGGGCCTAATTGCAAATTAGCCAGATAGACTTTAGCTTCTTTGTCGCTCAGACCAATCGCTTGTAAGTACTGTTCCAGGGGCATATATGTTCGGGCTTTTAATTATTAAATGTCGGTAATTCCGACAACATTTATATTATATATCCTGTGCAAAATAAAGCAAGTTTATAGCTCTATTACTTAAAAATGGCTTAAAATAGGGGTTTTTCAAAATGAACGAATGCCGAAAATCTTGACAAAAATAGAAAAAGGTATAACATTGATGAATAGAACAACTGAACATCGACAACGGCCGGCCGGCAAGACACGGACCGGCTAATTTTTGGCCCAAACGCGGCCCCTCAGTCCGATTTAGAAAGAAAGGAAGATTGACATGAAGAAGATCGTCCTGACCGGCGGACCCTGCGCCGGAAAAACCGAAGTCCTGACTGCCTTGGCCTGGCAATTTGCAGGGCAGATTGCCATCGTGCCGGAAGCGGCCACCGTGCTCCTCTCGGGCGGATTTCCCGCCCCCGGGTCGGAATTGCCTTGGAGTGAAGAGTGGCAAGCTGAATTCCAGCGCGCCATCTGCCAGCTTCAGCCGGCTCTTGAGGAGGCAGCCGAACTCAAGGCTCGGAGCCAGGGAGCGCGAATTCTGCTCTGTGACCGCGGACTCCTCGACGGGGCCGCCTATACGCCGGGCGGACGGTCCGCCTTCTGCTCTCGTTTCGGACTCGAGATTAACACTGCGATGAGTCGCTACAGCAGAATCCTGCACCTCGAATCGCTGGCGACTGCCAATCCGGAACAATACGGCCGGGCAGGTAACGCGCATCGCCTGGAAAACCTGGAGCAGGCCCAAGCCCTCGAGCTGGCGACGCGCGAGGTCTGGAGTGGACACCCCGGCTACTTCTTCCTGCGCGGATCGGCGCGAGTTGAGGCCAAAACTGAACGAGCCGGAGCAATCTTGGCGCGCGTCTTGCGCGACCTGCCGGTGCCCGTTTGACCAAATGACCCGAGCAAGTCAAAAAACTGCTCTCCGTCTTCCGCTAGACAGCGGGACTGACGAGCCCTTCGGCGAAATTCAGGGCGAAACGGAAAGGTCTTTGAAAAAAGGAGAAAAAGGATGAGCAAGACGGTCAAATCGCTCCGGGTGGTGGTGGAAGACTGGTCCCGTTCGCGTCTCGTGGAGAATCGTGGCGATAGTGTGGCGATGGAAGTCGCTCGGTTCTCTTGCTCGCATTGCCCAACCTGCTCGAATCGTATGGACATGGTGTCCAGTCGGGTCCATCGGCACGGCCTAGCCGTGAGGTGGGAGAATGTTCGGGGCGGGCGCTTTATCGTCCTCTCGTTGCCGAAGGGGACGAATCCCGTTCGACACCTGGCGAAAGTGCTCGAGTTGAATATCCGTGAGCACTAGTGCTAATTTTCTCCCCACCAAGATTGCCGGCTGGCAATCTTGGTGGGGATTTTCTTTTTGGCTTGAGGACTGTTGACGGCAAACTAATGGTGATATAATTTAAGTGAGGTATTTTAATAGCTTAATTTTTGTACCATCGACAATTAAGATCTGAGCATAAGTATCTAAAAATTTTGAGTGAGGCAAAAAGAAAAATTTGAGATGTACAAGGGTACTTTGAGAATTTTTCTTGAAGCCGTAGCCAAAATTTTGGATACTTGGTGTTAAGAGATTAATTGGAGATGGTATTAATATCATGGACTGCGTCAAGTGCACCAAACCGATCAAGGAGGGTTCGGCGTGCCAGTGCAATCCGACGGTCTGCGCCGCTTGTTGCGATTGCGGAGAGGATTGCGAGGGGTGTGATTGTTCGTCGACGGAAAAGCAAAATGAGGTAGTAGACGACGATTAGCTCTCAAAAAACTCCGCTCCGGGCGGAGTTTTTTGACCTTTTAACTGACAGTTGCATTCTTTTGCCCAAAGTGTATTATGGAGACATATTAGTAGCGTTGTAAGTGTTTCTCACTAGCGAATAAATTGAAGTACCCCGTTCAAATTTAACCAAAACGCATCGCGAGATGTTTGTTTTTTGTTTAAGTCGGGCGGAAGCACGGGTGAGGAGGTCGTCTTACAATAGAATTAGTGAAATTGTTCGATATATGGCTAAGAAATTGTACGTCGGCGGTTTGCCTTACTCGACCAGCGAGGATTCTCTTCGCGTGGCTTTCGAGAAGGCGGGCGCCGTCGATTCGGCTGTTGTTATCATGGACAAGATGACCGGACGCTCCAAAGGCTTCGGCTTCGTCGAAATGACCAATGATGATGACGCCGAGAAGGCGATCTCCATGTGGAATGGACAGGAGCTCGAAGGCCGTCGTTTGACGGTCAACGAAGCTCGCCCGATGCAGCCTCGCGACAACAATCGCGGTGGTGGCGGCGGTGGCTACGGTGGCGGTTCCTACTAATCTTTTGATTGGTATATAAAAATCCCCGGCTTCGGCCGGGGATTTTTGTGTCAGTCCAGAAAATGATTCAGGTGTTCGCTTTGGCCAGCCCCTGGCGGATTGTGGTCGGCCGCTCCAGCGGCGTCCTCCCTAATCCTCGGCCGGTTCCCTCGCTCCGCTCGGGACCAAGCAACCGGCCTGCGGACAATCCGCCAAGGGCTGGCCTACGCTTCTCCACTGGTCATTTTCTAATTGGTTTCGCGAGATCCACCAAAGATTTGGTTACCTTCAAACTCGCAACATCCTCCGATGGGAGAATGGAATAGGGG
>JAPLZN010000023.1 GCA_026395035.1 Candidatus Vogelbacteria bacterium
CTCTTGGCTGAAGCCAGACGATTGTTGGCGGAAGCCAGTGGCGGAAGTGGGGGCGGAGCAAATGGGAATACTGCCAACAACCTCTTGGCTGAAGCCAGACGATTGGCGGAAGCCGGTGATGGAAACGGAGGCTTCGTCGGGCAGATTGGCGAAGGAGCCTCGACTCGAAATTTGGCGGCCATCGCGGCTTTGGCCGACCGACTGGCGACGGAAGGAGAAGAGATTGCCGGTACCAGTACGGCCACGGGAACCAGCCTAATTAACCAAAGGGCGACCGCGGTGGGAGGCTTCGGGTTACCGTCCGGCTGGCCGGCACGAGCTGGGCTGATCATTATTGTCTTGATCATCCTATACTTGTTGTACGGTTTCTACCGAAACAGGATGGGAACATAATCTAATAATAATATAATAAAAACAGCCCGCTTCCTGCGGGCTGTTTTCTAAGTGGGCATTTTTTCTTTTTCCAGTTTATTCAGAATTTTCTTCACGGCTTCCAAACTGGCATCGTCGTAACAGGAGATTGCGATGGCGTTTTTATTTAATTTTTTGGCGGCCGTCAATTTCTTTTTGAGCTCGGCCGGAGTCAATTCATCGGCGCGGGAGAGAATGAGGTATTCGGGTTTTTTGGTTAGTTCCGGATTATAAGCGGAGAGCTCGGCACGGATAGTTTTATAATCGGTGGCGATGTCCGGTGTGTCGGCCGCGATGAAATGGAACAGCACCTGAGTGCGTTCGATGTGGCGGAGGAATTTTATCCCCAACCCCTTGCCTTCGGAGGCTCCTTCAATCAGACCGGGGATGTCAGCCAAGATCAGGCCGTAATAGGCCCCCAGGTTTGGTTCAAGGGTGGTGAATTGGTAGTTGGCGACTTTGGCCTTGGCCTTGGTCAATAGATTGAGCAGGGTTGATTTGCCGACATTGGGCAGTCCGACGAAACCAACATCAGCGATCAATTTGAGCTCCAGGCGCAGTTCATAGGCTTCACCCGGTAGTCCTGGTTGGAACTCTTTCGGGGAAGTGTTTTTGGCCGAGCGGAATTTGAAATTACCCTTGCCCCCGTTCCCGCTGTGAGCCAGCATAATTTGCTCGCCGATGCGGACGATTTCGCGAGTACTTCCGGTGGTCGGGTTGTGGATAACTGTCCCGACCGGGACCTTGACGATTAGGTCGTCGCCATCGGTTCCGTCGACGAATTGTCCGCGTCCCGCCTCGCCGTTTTTGGCGTCAAGTTCTTTGGTAAAGCGAAAATGCTCGAGTGCTCCCAGATCGGAAATCCCCTCGGCGAACACACTACCGCCTCGGCCGCCGTTGCCACCGCAGGGTCCGATTGCCCCCTTATTCTTGTCGAAAGCGACCGCTCCGCGCCCGCCATGACCGGCGGTGGCCCTGATTGTGACATCGTCGATTAACATGGTCGAATTATACCTTTTATTGGGGGATTGGTCTATTTTTGGACAAAATTAAAATCCCAGACACCAAGTGTCTGGGATTTTAAAAAACAAGGTATTAGCCTCGGCGAAGTTTCATCCCGACGACGAAGGCGCCAAAGAGGGCGACGACATTCAGGGCGAGACCGGTACCGATGACTCCGGACTGGAAACTTTCGATGGCGATAAGTAGGACGCCAAGGACATACAACCAAACGAATGACTGAGTCATGTTTGGATGCCGTCGGCTGACTGACATGGCCGCATAAAGCCAGGTAATGGCAATCAGGATGAGTCCGATATTAGTTAGCATCGTTTTAAGGGTTATAAGTTAATAATAAGATAGCGATTTTAATCGGGAATTAGTTTTTTCGTCCAATCTTTGTCACGGTGATAAAAGCTCCGAACAGGGTGATGACATTTAAGGCGAGGGGAAGATTGATGCCCGATTTTAGACCGTCAACGGTAAGAAGCAAAACACCCAGAACATAGAGCCAGATGAATGATAGGTTCATCTTTTTCTTATCGACGGTTACGGAGGCGACCAGCCAAGCAAAAGCGACGAACATCAGACCAAAATTAGTTAACATAATATTTTATTAATAGTAATGGATATATTATAGCGCAAATTAATTTTACTGTATTGGAAAACTGTTCATAAGTCGTTTTGGTCGAGTCTCGGAAAAACCAGCGGTTCTAGAATTTAGTTGTTATTCATGTTACATTTGGCAAATGAAAATCCATCGTTTTATCGGCAATTTTGATTTGACGGGACGAGAGGTGTCCTCGACTGATCGGGAATTGATCAATCAGCTAAAGAATGTTTTACGCCTATCGCCGGGAGACCGAGTGCAACTTTCTAGTGGAGAAGGAACGGAAGCTGACGCGACCATCGACACAATCAAGTCAGGGAAAGTGTTATTTTCCCTGATCGGTCGGACACAGGAGGGAATCCGTCCGTCCCGGATAGTCTCTCTTTATTGCTCGATCTTGAAGCGGGAAAATTTTGAGCTCGTGGCTCAGAAGGCGACGGAATGTGGAGTAAGCGGGATCGTGCCCATGATTTGTGAAAGGACGATAAAGACCGGGCTGAATTTTGACCGGCTGGAAAAGATCGTTCGCGAAGCTTCCGAACAGTGCGGTCGGGGGACCGTGCCCACCGTCTCGCCGATTTGCGATTGGGAAACGGCTCTTGGCTTAGCCGGGGAAGCGAGGCAAAAGAAGATTTTGTTTGACCGATTGGGCGATGAAATACCACTTGATTTGGCTGGGCCAGTCGGTATTTTTATCGGGCCGGAAGGCGGTTGGACCGAACGGGAAATACAGCTAGCGCGCAAAAACGATTGCCAGATCGCCAGTTTGGGAAATTTAACTTTGCGTGGTGAAACGGCGGCCATCATTGCCTCATATCTAACTGTTCATGGTTGATCCAAAATATCGGACCTGGCTTGTTCGAGATAAGTACGACGGGAAAGCCGACGCTGATTTGCGGGAAGATTTGGCGAGAGTCGAAAAGGGCGAACCGCTTGATTATGTGATCGGCTGGTCGGATTTTTGCGGTTGCCGGATTGGCTTGGAAACTCATCCGCTTATCCCGCGGCCAGAGACGAAATTCTGGACCGAAAAGGCGATTCGGGAAATCGGCGACCGAAAGCTGTCAATTTTGGATATTTTTGCCGGTTCCGGTTGTGTGGGGATTGCCGTTTTAAAACACTGTCCTCGGGCGACGGTGGATTTTATCGAGAAAGATCCGAAACTTTGCGAACAGATCAAGGTCAATTGCGATCTGAACGGTATTGACTCTAAACGATACAAAATTTCCCAGACGGATGTTTTTAAAAGTTTCAGACATCCGGTGTCTAAAAAAAAGAAGTATGATTTTATCCTGGCCAATCCGCCATATGTACCGGAAGGGAGGAAATTAAAAAAATCAGTAACAGAATGGGAGCCAGCTGGGGCGTTGTTTGCCGGCTTGGACGGATTGGTCGTCATCAATGAGTTTTTGGAACAAGCTAAAGAGTTTCTGGTTCCAGAGGGAATCATTTATCTCGAATTCGATTCGAGACAAAAAACGGTGCTTGCTAAATTATTGAAAGACGCCGGATACAAAAATATTGAGTTTAACAAAGATCAGTATGGTCGCTGGCGATTTGTCACTTTTCAGAAATAGATTTTAGTCATACAATTACTATATTAGTCTTTAACTTCTGGACATATGAAATTTCTACTTAATTGGCTTCTCTCGACGCTGGCCATTGTAATCGCGGCCTATATTATCAACGGCTTCTCGACGGGAGCGGTGGTAATCGCTTCTTTCTGGTCCGCGGTCATTGCGGCACTGGTGTTGGGGATAGTGAATGCCTTGATCAAACCGGTGCTCTTGATTCTGACCCTGCCAATCACAATCTTGACCTTGGGCTTGTTTGCCCTTGTGCTAAACGCGCTAATGGTACTCTTGGTATCTTGGCTGGTTCCCGGTTTCGCCGTTTCGGGCTTTGTCGTTGCTTTTCTCTTCAGTATTATTTTGTCTGTAATCGGCTGGGCCCTGCACCGAATTGCCTAGATCAGCGACTTGGGAAGTCTAGATCCTAAATTCTAAAAAATTGAGGAGGTTATGTTAAGATTACCCCATGATAATTAGAAAGCCCGGTGGTAGCCGGAAAAGGCCGGTCGTCAACAATCGCGCCGAACAGGAGATCTTGGCCTTAACCGATCAGACCGAAAAGACCTTTTCGATCTCGGTTTTTCTTGACCTGGTCAATACCGGCTTGCGCACTTTTGACGCGAAGGTGCGGGGTGAAGTGACCAGTGTCGTGGAGCGCGGAGGGCATTATTACTTTAATCTTAAGGATAAGGAAGACGGCAGTACCCTCAATTGCCTGATTTGGGGCCGGAATTACCGGGTCTGTGGTGTTCAGCTCGCCGAAGGAATGGAGATTGTTGCTCATGGTTTTCCGTCGGTGTATAAGCCGAACGGACGACTGTCCTTCCAGGCGGACTCGTTGGAATTGCAGGGCGACGGAGCGCTCTTGAAACAATTTGAAGAACTAAAAGCCAGGCTGGCGGGGGAGGGATTATTTGCGCCGGAACGGAAAAAGCCGATCCCGCTGTTTCCGGAGAAAATTGGTCTGATCACCTCTCGGCAGGGAGAGGCGATTCATGATTTTTCCACCAATCTCGGTCGTTTCGGGTTTAAAATTAGCTTTATCGATTCGCGCGTGGAGGGCGTGCAGGCAGTACCGTTGCTGTTGAGCGCGATTCGGCGGTTTAAAAAAGCCGATATCGATGTCTTGGTGCTGGTCCGTGGCGGCGGGTCGCTGGAATCACTCTTATCGTTTAACAACGAAGCGTTGGTGAGAGAGATTGCCGCTTTTCCCAAGCCGGTCGTTTCTGGAATCGGCCACGAACAAGATGTGTCGCTCGTCGATCTGGTGGCTGATCGTTCGACTTCGACCCCGACCGGCGCCGCTAAACTTCTATCCTATGGCTGGGAGCAGGCGCGGGCACGGGTCGATTTAGCGGAACGGCAAATCAGATCTTCTTTTCGCGAGGATCTGCATCGCGCCGGTACCCTAACGAGAGAACTGGGGTTGGCGGTGCGTGATGATTTCCGTCGTTTGCTCGACGGCTTCAAGCGCCATGAGTCTCGTCTGAAAGAGGAATTGGCGAAACAGCGGGGCTGGCTGGCCTCGGCGGGTGAGATAGTCAAGCGGTCGTCGGCCAGTCTGCGTGGAGCTTTTCCCCGTCTCCTGTCGGCCGGCCGAGACCGGCTGGCAGCCATGGAAAAGGCGTTAAGTTTGTCCGATCCGTCTCGCCAGCTTAAGCTTGGCTATGTCCTGGCTCACGCCGGAGGGAAGCTGGTGCGGTCGGTTGAGGGGATTTTCCAAGGCGAGAAAATTACGCTACAATTGCAGGACGGCGATATTCTATCAGAAGTAATAAATATTGATAAACATGGCAAATAAAAGCGATTTGAACGAAGCTCTGAAGAAACTGTCGGCCATTGTGGCCTGGTTTGACGGGCAGAAAGAGGTGGATGTCGAGGCGGGTCTGGAAAAGGTTAAAGAGGGGGCGGCCTTGGTGAAAACTTGCCGCGCGCGGTTGGCCGAGATCGAAAATGAGTTTACCGAAGTGGAACGGGAAATAGGAGCTTAAGAGCTTGTTTAGAATCTAATGTCTTGGTAAAATCCCCAAATTACGAGCGAAAACCATGAAGAGCGAGAAAGTATAGCGAGCTATTCTGACGAGTGATGAATGGTTTGCAGCCGGAATTTGGGAATTTTAACAGACAAGCGTTGTGTTTTTTGGGATTATTACGAGCGGTTAGATTCTAAACAGGCTCTTAGATGAACAAGTATTTAAAGTTATTATTACTGCTGGTCCTTATCCTCGGCGGGATTGGCTATTGGCAATTTGGTCGACCCGAACCAGCCGCCAAACCGCCTAGACCCAATTCGGATACGGGAGTCAAATTGTCTTTTATCCATCCCCTGTATGGTTATAAAATTTCCTTGCCTTATCATTGGCGGGGAAATTATTTGGTGACGGAAAATGGCGACCAGTCGGATTTTTGGTTTACGGCCGGAGACCGCCGTTTTCGTTTGTTTTCGATCGCGATTACCCCGCCGGTCTCGTTGGGTACCCATTTGCTCGGTGGTGATCAAGGACAAAGTTTCTACTTTGTCCCCGGAGAAGATGGTTCCGGTGTTTCCGCTCAGGCGACCAAGATGGTGAGCGATTTGCCGGAGATTGAAGCCTCGTTCCGACCGCCGGAAGATTTTTTGACGGCCCTAGTTCGCACCGCCTTGTCTCAAGAAGGAAGATGGGCCACGACCAGCCTGGATATTGTCTCCTTTGAAACTCTCACGACCGAAGAGTCGACTACTACGAGTATCCATTATTTATGGTATTTGACGCGCAATTTTGTCTGGCAGGGAACGAAACTTGATGATCGTCCGGTGACGGGCGGTCCGGCCCGCGCGACTTTTTCCAAAGAATCGGGACGACTGTTATCGATAGAAATTCCGACTCTTAAAAATCGAGCGGAAAGTTTGAAAAAGCTTTTTCCGCCGACAATCAGAACCGGCGTTCTCTTTTTGGAAACATCCGTTCCCCACATCTCGATGTTGGAAAAATTGTCGGCCGAGATTGATCAGGGGGTGGAAAATTATTTTGGTGGCGAACCGATTTTGACTAAAACTGCCTACATTACGGGAATTTCGAGTAGTAGTTTGAGCGTTAAATTGGCGGAATGGTCGGGTGGTGTTTCCAGTGGCAAATTAGTTGCT
>JAPLZN010000151.1 GCA_026395035.1 Candidatus Vogelbacteria bacterium
CAAAATCGGTCAGTTCACGGGCAATCCGCTGATTCGAAATATTATCGGCCAGCCCAAATCGTCATTTGACCTGAGAAAGTTGATGGACGGGAACAAGATCCTAATTGCCAATCTATCCAAGGGTCGGGTGGGTGAGCAGAACGCCAATCTCCTGGGCGGGATGTTGATGACCAAGATTTATCTATCGGCGATGTCCCGGGCGGACATGTCTGACGCGGAAATGAAAGATGTCCCGCCGTTTTTTCTGTTTGTGGACGAATTTCAATCTTTCGTCAATGATTCCTTCAAGGATATTTTGTCCGAAGCGCGGAAATATAAGCTCAATCTGACCATCGCTCATCAATATGTCGATCAAATGCCCGAAGAGGTGCGGAGCGCCGTCTTCGGCAATGTTGGGACGACGATTGCGTTTCGCGTCGGTCCCTTCGATGCCGAAACCCTGGAAACAATTTTTATGCCTAAATTCACCAAAGAGGATCTGGTTAATTTGGGGTTCGCGCAAATTTATTTGACTCTCATGATCGATGGTGTGGGCTCGCCACCTTTTTCGGCTGTTACTTTAGCTCCGTTTATCAATACCGCTCCTTCGCTTAGAGATAAGATTATCGAAGCTTCACGACTGCAGTTTTCTCACGGGCGAGTCGAAGTAGAGGAGGCGATTAATCGCTGGCATGACGACCAGCGTGTGGAAATGGAAGCGGATAGTCGGATTCCGGCCCGGTCAGCGCCTTCGCGTTTTGGTAGTGGAGATCGGGGGGTTACCCGCCCGCCCGCCCCGCCTCCCTCGCGGATTAATATTCCGGAATCAGTGAAGCGAGCGGTGGAAGAAGCCCAGACGGTTCGCTCGGTTCCGTCTACGCCGACCCCGGTCCAGGCAACTGTCCCTGTTTCGAGTCGCCCTTTTCCCGCCCCATCCGCCTCGAGACCGGCACCGAATCGGTCAAATGTTTCGGCTCCGGTTTCAACCCCAAACAATCAGGGGTCGAAACCGTCGGTTCCTGCTCCGTCTCCTTCGCCTCGTCCGGTTGCCAGCGCTCCTAAACCGATTGATCAGAGAGAAGAATTGAAACAAATGATCAGCCAGGCGGCCGGTAATGGCGCCGATAAAAAGTTATCGTTGTCGGCGCTGGCTCAACCGCGTCATCCAAAAGGAACAACGGCCAATAAAGACGACCTGCGGGCGGCCCTGTCGGAGTTAGTGAAACCCGTCGTGCGTCAAGAAGCCAAAAAAGAAGCCCCGATTCCGTCTGTCTCCGGGACTATCGCCAGCAATAATCGTCCGGCAGTGGCGAACACCGCCTCTGCCCTTGGTACGCCAGAGTCTCCGGCGAAGGCGACTCAAGGTTTCAGTGTGGCAAAGGAGGTACCGGAAGATGTCTTGCGTAAAATTCTAGAGTAGAATAATCATCAAAACGGCCGGTCGCGGGCCGTTTTGAGTTTTGGCGTGCTTCTGGTAGAGTGTCACTGTAAATATGGCTGACTATTTGAGCACAGAAAACAACGGGATTCTAGTTGTCAATAAACCGAAGAAATTGTTGGTCGTTACCGCGGCGTATCCGCCGGAGTGGGGCGGCCAGGCGACTTACGCGAGACTATTGAAGGACGGTTTGCCCAAAGTAAGCAAGGATAAACTCCGGGCCATTATTTTTAATGGTCGCTGCTATCTTAATTGGCCGAGGTTCTTCCGTTTCTGGGCGGTGTTTTTGCGGACGCTCTATTTGGGACGATATTGCGATGCTATTTACGCTCTCGATATTGAGCTTGGGCGGGGGACGTCAGTCGCGGCGGCGATATTACGCAAGCCTTTTTGGTTGAAATTGGATGCCACGGCCGTTTGGGCGGCGGACCACCAAGTCAAACCTTTTTTGCCGCTAATAAATCGTTCCTCTTTGGTCATTGCTCCCTCGCGCGAAATTTTCGATTTGGTCAGATCGGTTGGTATTCCGGAAACAAAGTTACTTTTACTGTCGAATGCCTTTGACGCACCGGAAGGCCTTGATTCGCGAGTGGCGATTCGGACAAAATGGAAGGTTCAGGGTGAGATCGCCGTGGCCGCTGGGCCGTTGTCGCTGCGGAAAAATTTTCGCGCGTTAATTGAGATCTGGCCGGCTGTTCTCGAGCGTTTTCCCGACGCAAAACTATTGATTTTCGGAGACGGACCGGAACGGAAAAATTTGGAAAATGCCATCTCCGAACTGACGTTGAAAGACAGCGTCCTGCTTTCGCCGGCTTTGTCCGGGGAAGAACTCTATGTTTATCTGAAAATGTCCAATGTGGTAATTTTGCCTTCTTTTTACGAAGCATCTTCGCAATTTTTAAGGGAGGCGCGCTCTTTAGGGGCTTCGATCATTGCCGGTGCTATCGGCGATAATCGTGAGGTGCTGGCCGGCCACCAGGCTGCTTCCTTTGTCGACCCGAACGACCGACCGGCGCTTTTGGCGGCCATCTTAAAAATGATCGCCGAGCCGACCGAAGCTGTTTTGGCTAAAAAAACATCCACGGAGGAAGAAATGCTCGTTACTTTATCGCGGCGGCTAATTGCTCCGATTTGAAACCAGGAGAGGGGAGATATCAGACGGATTTTAACTGTCGCGTCAGCCGACCTTTTTTGGCAAAAAGTGAAAAATAGATTGAAAGATCAGATAGGCCGACAAACGAAGTTTGCGTCGCCAGTAGGCGCGGAAATAGCCGGGGTACTTATCCCAGTTTTTTCGGATCAGAGATAGATTCGTGCGCATTAGGCGCAGGCGATCGGTCTGAACGATATTGTTCGGGTGGATTCGATAAGCGACAGCCATGTCCGCTAAATTGGCCAATTTCCCCACGGTTCCCAGTCGGAGCCAGAGGTCGTAATCTTCGATCCCGTTGAGTTCGAGATTGTATTTGCCGATGGCCAGAACCGCCGCCCGGCGGTAGAGAACGGTCGAATGGATGATCGGGTTTTTCCCTAAAATATTGTCCCGAATTTCCCGATCGGAAAGAGGCAAGGAAAACTGCTTGAGCAGTTTGTTCTCCGGGTTGACCGCTTCCGCTCTCGTTCCGACTACCAAATAGTCTCGGTGTTCATCGAGGAATTTGACTTGTTTGGCGATTTTGTCCAGGTTGGTCCAGTAGTCGTCGCTGTCTAAAACGGCGATATATTCTCCCCGAGCCTTATCGAGAGCGCGATTTCTAGTAAAACTGATATGGCGATTTACCTCGTTTTTTAGGTAGGTAATTCTGGGGTCGGACAAAAACGGGGCAATGACGAACTCCGTATTATCGGTGGAACCGTCATCGACGATGATAAGCTCCCAATCGGTAAAGCTTTGCTTTAGGACACTATCAATTGCCTGCGCAATAAATCGGCCGCGGTTGTAGGTCGGAAGGCAAACGCTGACGCGGGGAATGGGGATTATATTTTCTGCCATGATGGTGGAATTATATCATCAGTTTTTGGTTCGCCACTCTGGGTCCAGTGGGTCGGGGCGATAACGATTTTGTCTGGTCGTGGATCGAGCCAGGCGCCCCACCAGCTGAAACTGGAATTGGCGATGATGTGACTCTTGCAGTAGCTCATCAAAATGAGTTCCTCATAGTCCCGTAGTCCGAAGTTCGATATGTATATAGTTGGGACATCGGTTTGTAGATTATTCTTGACCCAATTTGGATCATCCGTAAAAATGAACAGCGTCGGGTTCGGACGATTTTCCTTGGCCAGCCGGATGGCTTTTTGGTAGTGTTCAAGCGAGAGCGTTCCAAAGTTTTTTTGGTGTTTTTTGCTGGAAACATAATCGGTGCGTCTGACATGTAGAGAAATCGAATCACCTTCGTGTACTTGTTGAACTAATTCGGGATATTTCTGCTCGAGAGGTTCTTTGAGGGTGAAGTCAGCGCGGATGGTGTCAGCAATGTCAGCAAAATATTTATAGCTCTGCCAAAAACCATCCAGATACAGATTGCCTTTTGCTTCTAGTATTGCTGGCTCCCATCCGGTGTGGAATTGGCGCAAGACCTTAAAAGAAAAATACCGCCAGACTAAGGAAAAGATACCAAGTGGGTATTTTAATCTGGTAATTTCTTCTTGTTTCGCGATCTCGGCGGATATGGCGAATGGCTCGAGAGAGTAGCTACGGAGGTTGTCGTGTTGGTACCCGGAAATATCCAACTTGAGCAGGTCGTTGTTTTTAAGCGCCAGTTTGCGCCCCAGTGCGTACTGAAACATCTGATTGCCCAGGCCACCTTTTAATCGGGTGATGATCATAGTTTTTTGACCAATTTAAAACAACCGCAGGCGTAGTGGCTCTTGGTTACGATGTCTGGGTCGGGATTGGTTAAAGGAGAGCCTGCGCTTTCAGGAATGAAATAAAATTCGGTCAAAGAAAGACCCGGGAACAGATCGAGCACCTGCTGATAAGAATAAATCCGATGAGCGTTCCACTCGATTCGCGGCTGGCCGACGGGCATGGCGACGAGAAGCGTCCCGCCCGGAGCGAGGACGCGCGTCAGCTCAGCTGCGGCTTTTTGATCGCCAGCTGGGTCCAGCGGATCGCCGTAACGGCCGAGACCGACATGCTCGATGGTGTGCAAGCAGGATAGCGAGGTCAGGCTCTCGTCCGGAAAGGGTAATTTTGTGAGGTCGGCCGGGGCGCTGGAGAGCCCGCTTAAAGAGATCTTGGCCGGCCGGTAATCGTAAAATTTGACTGGCAGGGAGGCCGAGAGGGTCGAGCATAAAAAGAGACTTGAGGAAATGTCGGTATGCCAGGCGGGTTTCAAGGCCAGGACTTGTCTTATTGCCCAGGCGACATGGTAAACATAATGGCGATCGAAAGATGTGCCAAAAGTCCGGTCTTTTATTTGCGGATAAAAATCGGAAATTTTCAGCGCGAAACGCCCGTCGTGCCGCCGCCGGAATTTAAAATAGTCGGGCAGGACAAACGGGGAGAGGGCCAGCCGGATAAATTTTTTAATCAGTTTCTTCATTGTTTTTTGAATCGGCGTTTCAGTTTGGTAAGCCAGAAAATTAGTTTCTCCGGCAGAATCTTGTTGTAAACATAATACCAAAACATATCCTTGGCGGGCAGTCGACTGAAGCCAAAGTGGTAGCCTGGTTCGGAGCGTTCCACTTGGGTGATTGCG
>JAPLZN010000104.1 GCA_026395035.1 Candidatus Vogelbacteria bacterium
TTAAACCGCCCGTCCTGCGGCAAACGCTTTTCATCCAAACGCAAATCGGCCAACACTTTTATGCGCGCAATAATGCCCGGCGCCACCGTGCGGGGCAGAATCATGGCGTCATGCAGAATGCCGTCAATCCGATAGCGCACCACCAGATCTTTTTCATAAGTTTCAATGTGAATATCAGACGCCTTCTGCATGGTCGCGTGCGAGAGGAGGGTATCCACAATTCGCACGATTGGCAGATCTTCGGCCAATTTTTTGAGTCCCGATTCGTCAGCCGGACCCGTTTCGTCCCCACCCGCCAATTCGACGGCCGCTTGGCCAGCCGAAACAACCGCCTCTGATAAGTTCTGGGCTTCGCGCTGAATGAGATCACCGAATTCCGCTTTCAAACTCTTTTGATATTGAATCAGAATCTTTTTGATCGATTCCGAATCCGTCAGACGAGGTAAGATGCGCAGACCCGAACTTTTTTTGATGAATTCCACCGCCTCCAGATCCTGCGGATCAAGCATCGCCACCTCAAGCGTATCGCCCTTCTTGCTGAAAGCCACAATATTATGCTTACGCGCGATCGGTTCGGGGATAATCGCCAAGACCGCTTTGTCGATCCGTTCATTCTTCAGGTCAACATAGGGAATGCCCAGTAGATAAGCATTGATGCGTCGCAGATCGTCTTCGGAAATTTTGCCAATCGAAACAAGCACCTCGGCCAGAGATTTTTTCTGCGCCAGCGCGGTTTCTTGAGCTTTGTCGACATCCGCTTTCGACACCAGTTTGGTATCGACCAGAAAACTCGACAGCTGTTCGGCATCGGCGTGCATAATTATTAGTAATTATAGCACCAACATGAAGAGAATAGAGTAAAAAATTAGTGAATAACTCGTATTTGTGTCATTCCCGCATTAATTTGTATTGTCATTCCGGTCTTGACCCGGAATCCACTAAAAAATCATCACTTAAATCACGCCACAGGGGGTTTTCCTTTTCAATCAGTTCGATTTTCCAAGCTCTCTTCCAATTTTTTAAATTCTTCTCGCGTTCGATGGCGTTTTCTATTCGATCAAATACTTCGTAATAAACCAAAAGATGTATTCTATATTTTTTAGTAAAGCCATCTACCTCTCCGTTTTTATGTTCAGTTAATCTTCTTTCTACATCGTTAGTTACTCCGGTATATAAAGTACCGTTTAATTTGCTAGCGAGAATATAAAAACAGGTTTTGTGTCCTATCCCCGCGGCCAAGCCGACGGGGTATTAGGCACAAAACTCCCGGGCTGTTTTTCGGAATAGGACTGGCCCACCGTCCAGTCAAAACACACCGCCCGTTTTTCATCCCCGCGGCAAGCCGTCGGGGTTTTCAAACGAAGCTCTCCGATAAACATAATATGTATTCACCGTAATATTATACTGGATTCCGGGTCAAGCCCGGAATGACACAGGGTAAAAAGTATCCATTCGTAGCCATTCGTAGATTCGCATCATGCACAAAAAAACCGGGGTGGTACATCGCACGAATGCAATGCACACACCCCGGAGCGGGAAAGGCAACACCCCCGGAGCCTCTCAACCGCTAACTTGACGCTATTTGATCAACTTATTGGCCCAGTAATGAGCCTCGGCGGACACATCCTTCCGATCGGAAGTGTTGATGCTGGTTCGCCGGCCCCAGACTTCCACCGCCGTAAAGGATGAGCCGTCCAGACCATTCACGGCTTCGGCGCTGGACAGTCGCCCATTGTGATACGGGGTCAAGTCCGGATCGACGGCTACCCGGTGATAGTACCCGTCAATATTCACGAACACTTCGTACATCTGCTGTTCGCGAACATAAGACCAGGTTC
>JAPLZN010000024.1 GCA_026395035.1 Candidatus Vogelbacteria bacterium
GGTTCCGCTTGTGGGGCATGGCCGACGAACCGCGATGGTCTTTTTTCCGCGGTTCCTGCAATTCCCGAATGCCGGAATGCATCATGATCCAGAAAGTGGAACACATCTGACCGATTGCACTCGTCGTGTGCGACAGGTGCGACATCAGAGCGGCATGGCGATCACGCTGAAGGATTTGGGTGGCCGCCTCGGCCGGAACCAGACCCAGATTATGTAGAGCGATCTTCTCCACCGCCGGACTGATTTCATTGTAGTGTCCAGTGGCGCCGGAAATGTTTCCCTCAACGAGATCATCGTCCAGTGATCGTTGCAAACGACGCCAACACCGGCCGATCTGGGCGGCATAGACCTTGAGTAGATGCCCAAAGGTATCGGGCTGGGCGTCCTGCCCGTGCGTACACATGATCATTGCCAGATTTTGCAATTCCTCGGCTCGCTGGTCGAGCATTGCCTGCAATTTTTGCGCCTCGCCAATCACCGCTTCGGTGGACTGACGCAAACGCAGAATGAGGGCCGGATCCTCGATGTTGTAGCTGGTAACTTCCAGATGAAACCAGTGCGCAAACGGTTCCGCCGGCGTACCGACCAGTGACTCTCGAACGGTCTCGACGAAAGCGATCATGTCGTGACCGTACTTGGCCTCCAGTTCCCTCATCCGCACCAGGTCGAACTTGGCATGATGGCGAATGTAGGCCGCCCCATTGATCGTTAAACGACCCAAGACGACATAGGCGTCAATCACCGCCAGTTCAACCTTGAGCCACCACTCAAACTTCGTTTCCTCCCGACCCCACCAGTCTTTCATGGGCGCCAGGGTGTAGCGTTCCAACTCGTTGAACACTTCTTTTTCTCCTTCCAATAAAAATGACCGCGAGACAGTCTGATTGTAGTTCTAGCACACAAGACGCCAAACGACAATAACGCATATTTTCTTTACTCTAAAATATAATCATGTTACCGTACGATTAGAAAGGAGGGACCCATGAATCCCTATATCGGAATTACCGGATTTCGCACTCCCGCCGAAGTTTCATTTTTAGCCAAAATCTTCGACGACAACCTTCCTCGCGGTTCAAACCGCCAATTCCATGTCGGCGCCATGATAAGTCGCAAAACCATGCTCGGCGAGCCGTCGCGATTTACCCAGGCGTTCCCGCCCAAGGAATTGCTGCCGGCCATCTTTTCCGGCGACGAGGACTGGCGGTATCACTGCCTGCACTACGCCGATTATCGGGATGACCCGGACCTGCGCGAACATTTGTACCAAGCCATCATGGGCGCCGGACCCGGGCTTCACGCCGTCCAACTCGACATGACCTGGCCGGATCCCGGGGCGGTCGCTAGCGCCGTCCACGACAGTCGCCGAATCCTCGAGGTCATCCTCCAGATCGGTCCGCAAGCACTCGAGGCGGCCGGAAACGATCTAAACGAATTGACCAGCGACTATCGGCAAGTAGCCTCACGGGTACTTATCGATCTGAGTATCGGCAAAGGCCAACCGCTTAATCCGGCCAAGATCATTCCACTGCTGGAAATTGTGGCCGACGCTCTGCCCGAAGCCGGGTTGGTCGTCGCGGGCGGTCTAGGCCCAGACAGCGTGGAGTCACTGCTGGGGACGATCTTAGACCGTTTCCCCCAAGTAAGTTGGGACGCGACAGGCCAGATCTGCGTGGGAGGAAGCGGTATGAATCCGCTCGATCTCTCGCGAGCCGGAAACTATCTGCAAAGATCGCTCGCCTTATTGGCTCGTTAGAATGAACATTTCCGGCTATTGCGCTTTGGCGCAATAGCCGGTTTTTTGTTTGCCAATCGGCCGTTTTTTGGGTATGATTGGCGGTACAATTTAATAGAAAAGCACGGAGGGTTCGCATAGCGGTCTAGTGCGCACGCTTGGAAAGCGTGTGTGGGTAATACCACCGAGAGTTCGAATCTCTCACCCTCCGCCAAATGTCCCAAGCAATCCTCATTACCGGAGTAGACGGGTCGGGAAAATCAGCGGTCTGCAAAGAGCTTTCCGGCCGCGGTTACCCGGCCTTTGATATCGAAATGATTGACGGGTTCTTTAATATGGTCAATAAGGAAACCGGTCAGATTGCCGACGAAGAAAAATTTGATAATCGAAACATGGAAACAGTAAAAATCCATGACTGGATTGGCGACCTGGACAAGACAGCTAAATTAATCACCCAAAACCGAGACCAAGACGCCTTCTATTGCGGAACAGCCTCCAATACTGACGATCTCTATCCCCTATTCGACAAAGTCTTTTTGCTTAAAACCACACCGGAAGTATTGCGCGAACGAATGGCCACCCGACCGGACGAAAAAAGTTTCGGCAAAACCGAAGAAGTTCAAAACTGGGTTTTTGGCTGGAAAGACCAATGGGAAAACACGATGATCCAAAAAGGTGCCATCGTCATTGACGCTGGACAACCCATTTCATCGATTACCGATCAAATACTAAGTTTAACGAATCAAAATCCCGCCTAGACGGGATTTTGAGTGTCGGTTGTTTTTTCTTCCGGCTTATTTTCC
>JAPLZN010000005.1 GCA_026395035.1 Candidatus Vogelbacteria bacterium
CGCATCAGTAATACCACGATTTTTTGTATACTGTTTCATCCCTTCGGGCAGAGGCATCTGGTAATACCAGACATCTTTAGTCGGTTTGCCTTTCTCAAAAAATAGCAGATTAGTGTTTACGCCAGCATAAGGGCTAAACACGCCGGGCGGTAAGCGGACAATAGTATGCAAATTACATTCTTCCAGCAATCTCTCTTTAATTTTGGCAGTTACTCCGTCGCCAAACAGTGAGCCATCGGGCAGGACAATACCAGCCCGGCCGCCAGACTTAAGCAGGTGAATGAATAGAATTAGAAATAAATCAGCGGTCGCTTTGGTACGGAAATTTTGCGGAAAATTGGCTTCGGTACCGTCTTTTACTTGTCCGCCAAAGGGCGGATTGGCCACAATGATATCTACCCGCTCGCCCGGACCAATGTCGCGCAAAGGGCGAGATAGGGAATCACCGCGTTTGATATTGGTCGGCTCTTCAATGCCGTGCAAAATCATATTGGTAATCGCCAAGAGGTAGGCCAGGGGTTTGAGCTCGGTACCATTGACTGAATTTTGTAATTTTTGTTCGTCTTTGGCCGTTTTCACTTCTCCACTCTGACGGATATAGTCGAGAGCGCTAACCAAAAATCCGCCGGTCCAACAAGCTGGGTCTAAAATCTTCTCGCCCAACTTGGGATTGACCATCTCTACCACGAAGTGAGTAATTGGCCGTGGGGTGTAAAATTCGCCATAGTTGCCCGCCGATTGTAGTTCACGCAATATCTGCTCATAAATATCGTTGAGCAGATGGCGGTCTTCTTTTTTATTGAAATCAATCTCGTTGATTTTGTTGATGACCTGGCGAATGAGCGTACCCGACCGCATATAGTTGTGAATATCGCGGAAGACTTCACGGATAATGAAGGTACGCGGATTAGCGGAATTAGCCGGCAAATCTTTGAGTTTCTTCGTTAAGTCTTCAATGAATTCAAGTAATTCGTCTCCGGTCATACCCTCGGCGTTGGTGGCCCAGTTACGCCAGCGCAAATTTTCCGGCAGGGGGGATTTATATTTAGGGTCAATCAGTTCATGTTGTCTTTCCTGGTCATCAAAGATTTTCAAAAATAGGAGCCACACCAATTGCTCAATACGCTGACCATCGCCAGTTACGCTCTCGTCCTTGCGCATAATATTCTGAATCGCTTTGATGGTGGCTTGGATGGACATTTTAAGGGTGTTTTAGGGGATAATTAGGGGCTGTGGATAATAGTTGCTTTTCGACCGGTTTTTAGGTATATTATGAGTGTCTATCGGTTTAGCCATTAAACTGATAGGGTATTACATCCTAGAGCAGCCTTCCTCGCGGAGGGCTGCTTTGTTTTCCTGTTCTTTCTTACGATACTGCAGGTCCTTACCCCAGATATCCTCAGAAATATTTAGAACATCAGAATAACCATCACCACCGGTTCTTAACTCCTCTGAAATATTGTTCTCTGACGAAAGAATATAGACCTTCTTTTCATGATTTTTGAGATAGGTTATCAGAGCCAGAAAATCGGAATCACCTGTAAAGAAAATCGCCTTGCTATAACTTTTACTGTGGATAACGGCATCAATAGTCATTTCTACGTCCATATTACCCTTCTCCTTCATGGCTTGACCAGCTTCGGTTAAAATAGGGATCCTCTTCAATTCTTTTTTTCGAACCACGAAGCCCAGGCCTTTTTCGAGAAAGACAAAAAATTTATGTCGTCCATCTAGACTGTAATTACGAGTTCCATCGGCTGGGTAGGCCGTATAATAAAATATCTTTAATTTGCTAGGACAAAAAGTTTTTTGCAGGTAAGTCCGTACCTTTTCATAGTCAAATAGTCGCCCCTTAGCTTTTTGTGCTTCCCAAAGATTGGAGGCATCAATGAATACATAAACAGAATTTTGATTATCGGGCTTTTCCATATTAAACAGCATATAAACCTACTTGAATGTTTTTAATGACTTCTAGGTAATTTTCTCGACCGCCAAAAATGTTATTTACAATTTCTAGCGGGGTGCCAAATTCAGTAAAGGGAGAAACTTGCAGGTCGCCGATATCATCAATCGCGGTAATTCCCCGGTCAGCGTATTTTTCGAGCAGGGCGTCGATAATTTCCCGCGCTTGACCCTCGTATTTAGCAAAATAATCTCTTTTGCGTACATTGTCCGCTCGCTCTTTTCGAGTTAGAGGTTTTTTACCAAAAGCAACATGGCAGATCAGGTCAAAGGGGTCCAGATCTTTTCCGGTTTCTTCGGCCAATGCGTCAAACAAAATACCGTGGCTTTCTAACTCTTTAAGGATCGCCTCTTTTTGATCAGTCTTGGACCAAGCAGATAAAAATTCATCAAGAGAAGCGTACTCACGCAAGATGTTTTTCTTGGTATAGTCTTTGAGTGATTCGGTGATCAGTTTGCCGTCTTCGCCAATATACTGCACTCGTTCATTGATAACCTTAACCTCTACCCCGTTTACCTGAAATTTTTTCAGACCATCGGCTCCGATATCAGCGCCACCCAAAAAAGCGGACTGATAAATATCACTATTTTTTATTCCCCCTCTGACTCCAAGATCAACCGGTTTTTCCGGAGGAACAATCGGCTCATCTCCTTTGGGAGAGTAGACAACGACTGGGTCACCGTCGAAGTCTGGGTCGGCGAACAGTTCGGTTACATTACGAAAATCCATAATGGTAAAGAAAAACTTGCCGTAATCTTCGCGCACCCGCGTTCCGCGGCCGATAATCTGCTTAAATTCGGTCATTGATTGGATATTGGAATCCAGCACAATCAATTTACAAGTCTGGGCATCCACCCCGG
>JAPLZN010000014.1 GCA_026395035.1 Candidatus Vogelbacteria bacterium
CGCCAGATCAGAGAACGGCTGGAAAAAGAATTGGAGGTCAACGTCGGTTTGAAAATTGATTTTTCTTCGGCTGATTATTACAAGGTGCTGGGCCGGGGCGAATTACACATCGCGATTTTATTGGAAAACATGCGGCGCGAGGGTTACGAACTGCAGGTCTCTCAGCCCCAGGTCATCATCAAGGAAGCAGCCCCTTCGGCAGGCTCAGGGCAAGCTATCCAAAAACTGGAGCCATTTGAGGAAGTGACGGTGGACGTGGCCGACAATTTGGCCGGCACCGTCATCGCCAAATTGTCCAAACGGCGCGGCCGGATCTTGAAAATGGGGCCGGAACACGGCCATACTCGGATTATTTTTGAAATCCCGACCCGGGGACTCTTGGGCTATCGGGGCGAATTCGTGGTGGATACGCGAGGCGAGGGAATTCTTTGCAGCCGTGTCATCGGTTTCAAACCGCACGTGATGTTAATCCGACCAAAGGTAAACAGCTGACCAATATGCGTTCCAAAAGCACCGATGAAGCCATCACCCTGACGCCACCCTTGGAATTATCTCTGGAAAGGGGATTGGAAATAATGCAGGGCGACGAATATCTGGAAGTCACGCCCCAAAGCGTCCGCCTGCGCAAACAATTGCTGACGAAAATTGACCGGACTCGGGCAAGGCGGTAGTCGGGTGTTTTTGTTATTTCTAGCTTATGTTTTAGATACACACATTTTGCACTCAGAATAATCCGAGAGCTTGATTAGGCGTTTGACCGAAAAGTCCGCAGTGTTTGGTGTCGTTGTAATACATATTCCATAATCTTAACCTGTATTTTAAATCTTCAAAAGATTGAAATTCTAATTCATCATAGAATTTCTGCTGGTCTGTTCCGTGAGATCGTTCCACTTTTCCGTTCTGAGCCGGCTTTCCTCGGTCAATCAAGTAATGCGTGATACCCGCCTCGTTGCATAAAACGTCAAAATCATGGACTCTTATATTAAGAGGATCGGCTGACATCGCATATCCTAAATACCTATTGGTGAATATTGGCCCGTTGTCGGTCTTGATTGCTCTAATCGCGAATGGAGCGACGGATATTAATTCCTTTAAAAACTTCTTCGCGTAGTAATTTGAGCAAAAAGGGTAAACGTTCAAATATCTCCATCTTGAGGATGAATCAATGGCGGTAAATTGGTAGTATCTTTCTCCGCTTATCCGGCCGGGCACCCATTTCACGTCCATCTCAACCATTTCACCCGGCCGCCATTGTTTTCCAAGATACGCGATTTTAGGTTTCCTCAAATGATATTTTCTCGTCAGCCCTTCGGTTTTGATTATTTTTTGGATTGTTTGAAAATGGATGCCTATTCCTTCGTCCCGCAAATCCCACATTATCTTTAGCGCACATTGTTTTTTGTCTAAACGCAGCTCAATTATTCTTTCCTTAATTCTGATGGGTGTTTCGTTAGCGTTGGTTTTCGGCCTTCTCGATTGGTTTTCCAAACCATTGATGCCGAACTTTCTGAAATTGGCCAGCCAGTATTTTAACGATCTTTCCGAGAAGGGGCAGACCTTGGCCATGCCTTTGATTGATATTTCCTTGTTTAAAATGGGCTTTATCCACCGATATTTCTCTTCTTTTGTTGACTTGGGCATAATTTTCATATGCCCTCAGATTATCTGAAAAAGTGCAATATGTCTGTATAGATTACCATTAAACTTGACAATTCTTCTCCGCTTGACTAAAATA
>JAPLZN010000037.1 GCA_026395035.1 Candidatus Vogelbacteria bacterium
AAACTGCATCCGAATAAAGTGTCTATTGAAACCTTGGCTTCTGGCATAGATTTTCTCGGTTGGGGGCATTGGACGAATCACCGCGTCTTACGGCGGGTGACTAGACGACGAATGATGAGGAATTTGGCGGCGAAATCCGAGAACGAGGCGGTGCGGCGGTCGTATCTGGGGATGTTGAGCCATGGGAATGCACATAAGCTGGGAGACTTGATCAAATTCTAAAAATTTCATTTTTGGGCTGTTTTTGTTACACTAATCCCATGATTGCTGATATTTTGCGGGGGGAAATACTGACCGCCGTCCGGGCACTGGGGATTGCGGTGGAGGAAGGAGATATTAATTTGGAGCATCCGGCCGATGTTTCCTTTGGTGACTATTCCACGAATATCGCCATGGCGCTAGGGAAGAAGCATAACCGCAATCCGAAAGATTTGGCGGCGGAAATTGCCAAGCAGATTTTAAAACAAAACAATGAGAACCTAGACAAAGTAGAGGTGGCCGGTCCCGGTTTCATCAATTTTTATCTCGCCCCGAAGTTTTTGATCAATGAAGTGAACAAAGTTCTCTTGGCCAAACAATGCTACGGCAGCCAGGCGGCGAATGGAAAGAAAGTTCTGGTGGAATATTCCTCACCTAATATTGCTAAGCCGCTCCATGTTGGTCATTTACGCTCAACAATCATTGGTGATGCTGTCGCTAATATTTTAGCTTTTTCAGGGTTTGAAGTAGTTCGCGATAATCATTTGGGGGATTGGGGTACACAATTCGGCAAACAGATTGTGGCGATCAAAAAATGGGGTGATGAGGAAGAGTTAGAAAAGAGTGGCGATCCGCTTAAGATGTTGGTCGAGCTGTATGTAAAATTCCACGAAGAGGCGGAGAAAGATTCGACTCTCGAAGACTTGGCGCGTGAGTGGACCAAAAAAATGGAAGACGGCGATGCAGAAGCGAAGCGGTTGTGGGAGAAGATCGTTGCTTGGTCAATGATGGGGATAAAAAAGATCTATGATGTATTAGAGGTCAAGTTTGATACCTATCTGGGAGAAAGTTTCTATATGGACAAGACCGGGGCGATCGTTGCGGCTTTGGAGAAAAAGAGTTTCTATAAAAAAAGCGAAGATGCCCGCTTGGTGTTTTTTGATGATGACAAGTATCCGCCCTTGATGATTCTTAAAAAAGACGGCTCGACTGTTTATGCCACCCGTGATTTGGCGACCGATCTATATCGCAAGGAAACCTATGGGGACGAACTGACGATTATTAATGAAGTGGGTGGAGAACAGGCCCTATATTTTAAACAGATATTTGAAACGGAAAAAATACTCGGTTGGTTCAAGGATGGCCAGCGTGTTCATGTGATGCACGGTATGTATCGGTTTAAGGATGGCAAACTTTCCACCAGAAAAGGCAAGGTGATTTGGGTGGAGGATATCTTAGACGAAGCGATTGACCGGGCAAAAGAGTTCAATCCCGAGATCGCCGAAGATGTTGGCATTGGGGCGATAAAATACAACGATCTCAAGCGTGACAGCAGAGGAGACATTGTGTTTGACTGGAATGATATTTTGAATCTGAAAGGCGATTCCGGCCCGTATTTGCAATATGCCTACGCGCGGACGCAATCAATTTTAGAGAAAGCGAAGAAGGAGGGGGTGGAAGCTCTTGCCTCCGCGAAAAGCTTCGACAGGGCGAAGGACGAAATAACTTTGATTGAAAAAATGTTGTATCGTTTTCCGGAAGTCGTGGCGCGCGCGGCGCGCGAATATGCCCCGCATCATATTGCCACCTATCTGTTTGAGCTAGCCAATGCTTTCAACGGCTATTATTCCGATCATCAAATCGTGAGTCAGGAAGCCAATTCATCGTACCGTGTCGCCCTCACGGCGGCGGTCGGGCAAACACTGGCTAATGGCCTGCATCTCTTGGGCATTAAAACCCCAGCGAAGATGTAACAAAAAATTCCGACACTTTGTCCAGGTGGACAAATTGTCGGAATAGAGTTTGAAACAGGCGACGGGTCATTCGCTGGATTTATCGCCGAACATCATTCGCAGCAAGCTTTCGCGCTCGACGGCGGAGTTCACGGTTCTTTTTTTCGGCGCGAAATCCTGTTTGGCTTCTGGCCGGCTTTGCTCTCGAAAAGCTTGGAGGGCGTCGGCCCGGTCGCGGTGCGGAGTTGGGGATCCCTTTACCGGCTTTGTGGGTGGATCCTCGGGTTCGAGCGGGTGGTCAAGCGGCTGGTACTCCTTTGGCGACCGGGCTTTTTTGTTGCGCCGGAAACCAGACGGCGGCAGTCGAGTGATTGGGACCGGTGTCGGGTCTCCCAGTCGATAGGGTCCCGTGTGCTTAGCCATACTTGGATACCTCCTCGGGGTTTAGAAAAAATCGGTTCGATCAGGTTAAGGTCGAACCGATAAAAATTTTTGGCGCCAAGCGCGCTAATTCTAATTATTGTCAGTTGGAGTGACTGCGACGCGCCGCCCTCCATTCTGAAGCAGGACGCCTCCCTCCCGATCGAAGGAGTTGAGCCTTTGAACGGGCCGGCCTCCCCAGTCTTGGGTGCTGACTTTGGGGGAAATGGTTGATTTCCGCCAGTTTCTCAAGACACTCCGTTGTCTCTCGGTCATGATGATACCCTCCTAGGGTTGTGTCAGATCCAATTAAAAGAATATTCTCGCGCTGGCCATAAGTCAATAGCCTAAGCGGTTTTTAGGTTATTTTAATTTGCGAAGAGGGGTGGAATACGGTAAAGTAAAGAAATGTCCGAGTCTAAAAAACCCAACGAAAATAACTCCATTTCGGAGAAATCCGCCGTGGCTCTCCGCGAGGAGGCGGTCTTGAAATTTTGGCAGGAAAACAAAATTTTTGCCAAATCCTTGGAACAGACGGCCGGAGGCAGGGAATTTGTTTTCTATGATGGCCCGCCTTTTGCTACTGGTACTCCGCATTATGGGCATATTGTCGCCGGGACGATTAAAGATGCTATTCCGCGTTTTGAAACGATGCGCGGGTGTTTTGTGCGCCGGCGTTGGGGCTGGGATTGTCACGGCCTGCCGGTGGAAAATTTGATTGAGAAAAAGCTGGATTTAAAATCTAAAAAGGACATTGAAGAATATGGCGTTGAAAAATTCAATCGGGCGGCGCGTGAGGTGGTGCTGGAATATGTGGATGATTGGAAAATAATTATCCCGCGTTTGGGTCGCTTTGCCGATATGGAAAACGACTACCGAACGATGGATTCTACCTATACTGAAACAGTAATGCAGATTTTTAAGCGCTTGCACGATAAAAACCTAATCTACGAAGGTTATAAGTCAATGCAGATTTGTCCGCGGTGCGAGACAACGCTGTCTAATTTTGAAGTCGGGCTGGGATATAAGGATATTACTGATATTTCGGTCACAGTGAAATTTGAATTGGTTGATGAACCGGGAACTTTTGTTTTAGCCTGGACAACGACGCCGTGGACATTGCCTGGCAACGTAGCTTTGGCGGTAAGTCCGGAGATAGAATACGTAAAGTTAAAAGTTAAAAGTGAAAAGTTAAAAGTAGGGGAGGTGGAAACTTACATTTTGGCAAAGGCGAGGGTGGAACAGGTGTTGGTTGGAGAAGAGTATGAGGTAGTGGAAGAATTTAAGGGAAAAGATTTAATCGGGAAGAGTTACAAACCAGTTTTTGATTACTACGCGAAAGATGAAACGCTAAAAAATCGCACCAACGGCTGGAAAATCGTCGGGGCGGATTTTGTGACGACCCTGGACGGTACGGGGGTGGTCCACATTGCCCCGGCTTTTGGCGAGGACGATATGGCGCTGGGGCAAAAGGCCAACCTGCCGTTTATTCAGCATGTGTCCATGGATGGCCGGTTTAAGTCGGAAGTAACCGATTGGGCAGGAGAACTGGTCAAACCAAAAAGCGC
>JAPLZN010000112.1 GCA_026395035.1 Candidatus Vogelbacteria bacterium
AATATACGAATTATACCAATGAAACGAATGGCTACGAATATTTCTCTCGTGTCATTCCTGCGCAGGCAGGAATCTTGAAATCCTTAAATTTAATACTAAGATTCCTGCCTGCGCAGGAATGACACAGGGAGTAGCTCCGTAATCCAAAGTATCTTCAATGAGCAAATTAGCCAATCTTTTGCCGCCGTCCGGCTCACTTCATCATGCTTATCTAATTGCCGGTAATCAGGAGGTGGTCAGAGCCGAACTCGCCGAAGCACTCACGGGGCGTTTTGGGCCGGATTTTGTTCCGACGGCTAATCCCGACTATTTGGAATTTACTCAAGCTTCATGGGGAATAGAAGACAGCCGGGCGCTCAAAGCTTGGATGTCCAGAAAACCGATTGGGGGCGGAGTGAAATGCGCGGTTTTGCTAATTTCCTCCGTTACCTCGGAAGCCCAGAATGCCCTGCTGAAGACGCTCGAGGAACCGGTTCCCAATACCCACTTTTTCATCATTACTTCGCGAACGGCAATCTTTTTGCCGACGATTGTTTCTCGTTGCCAGGTGATTGAATTCGGCGGATCAACCGACCAATTGGCGATGGAAGCGAAACGGTTCCTTGAGGCTGATCTGCCGGAAAGGTATATTGTGGTTAAAGAGCTCTTGGATCGGCAAGCAGACGGTGAAAAGTTGGGCCCGGATTTTCTGAATGCCTTGTTGGAAAATTATTGGCGGTCGCAAAGTGGTCATTCTTCGGAAATAGGGCTCCGAGGGGCGGAAGCAATCGTTCGAGCGCTCGAACTTTCCGGTCAGCGCGGCGGTTCCCTTCGTCTCCTTCTGGAACATTTAGCCGCGGTTGTCCCAATCGGCTAATTGTGTTATTATTTTGAGTGAATTTTTAATAATTTTTTTCATGAATACCTTGAATCACGAAATGCCTCCTTGTGTCATTCCCGCGCAGGCGGGAATCTAGGAGATGACCACGATTTCCAGGGATAAAACCTGGATTCCCGCCTACGCGGGAATGACAAAAATACTGGTATTTTTTGCATTTCGTAATTCAAAGTATAAATAAATCATATGAATAAATTAAAGGTTATAACCGTTGTAGCAATCGCTGCCCTTATTATTAGTGGTTCCTATTATTTTTCACAAAAACCTAAAAAGGGTACGAATAATCTGGGTCAAATTTCTTCATCTTCTAATTCTGGCGTTGTTTGGACTACATACATAAATTCAAGACTAAGGTTTTCGATCAAACTCCCGTCTATGACCGGGTACGAAGTTGTGGCTTTAGATGATCCGTCAAGTAACTTTGTATATATAACGGAACAAAAATCAGGCGAGCCCCAAAAATTTTCTGATTTACAGAGGATGAATGTTCGCGATTGGAAAATCGTCGTTGCAAAAGTTAAGAATAATAAGGAGTTAGAAGGATTTATTAAAGAACAGTATGGTCCAGGCTGTTCTCTTGGCGAAAAAACGCTAACCAGTAATGACCCTAGTTCTTACCTTGTGAAGATTGTTGGGAATGGTGATAATAAGGATGACACCACTTGTTATATTGCTGAAGCTCACCAACGAGTAATCTATTCTCCGGCTAGTGGGCGGGTTGCCACTTGGATGGGAGGACAACCGACTTTTATTCCACAGGGTTTCTTTTTTGATGCCGAGATTGCTAATAGTTTCAAATTTGAGTAGACCTTATTTTAATTGTTCGTTATGTCAGATATTATGCTAATATAACAATATATGGCTTATAATCTAACGCCCATTAAAGGTAAAATCGTCGAAATTTCCGACTGGCTGGTCAAGGAATTTTCCAGTGTGCGTACTGGCAAAGCGACGCCGCTTTTACTCGACAATGTCCTGGTGGACAATTACGGTTCCAAGACCCCGATCAAATTTATCGCTTCGATCAGTGTGGAGGATGCCAAAACTCTGCGGGTGACGCCGTGGGACAAAGCCATGGTCAAGGGGATCGAAACGGCGATAGCGGCTGCCAATTTAGGTCTGTCCACGGCGCCGGACCAAACGGGGATTCGAGTGATCTTTCCCGATCTGACGTCCGAACGTCGGCAAGTGCTTTTGAAAATTATTAACGAAAAAATCGAGGAAGCGCGCGTATCGTTGCGCAAAGAACGGGAGAAGGTTTGGAATGATATTCAAGACAAAGAGAGGGTCAAAGAAATTTCCGAAGATGATAAGTACCGGTTAAAAGAAGAACTACAGAAGTTTGTTGATGAGGGCAATGCGGACTTTGAGTCGCTGGTGGAAAAGAAGAAGACGGAAATCCTAGGCTAAAGCCAATTAAAAATTAGAAATTATAAATTAGAAATTGAGTCCAGAAACGGTATTCCATTTTTAATTTTTAATTTTACATTTTTAATTAGATGATGTACCTATTATTTGCTCTCTTGCTGCTCGTCGTCTTCGGGGTAATCAAACTCGGTTAGTATGACAATTATCATTTTTCTCATTATTCTGGCGGTATTGATTTTCACTCACGAGTTGGGACATTTTTTGCTGGCCAAATGGAATGGCATCAAGGTGGAAGAATTTGGTTTCGGTTTTCCGCCCCGTCTGTGGGGAAAAAAGTTCGGCGAAACTCTCTACTCGATCAATTGGATACCTTTTGGCGGGTTCGTGAAGATTCTGGGCGAGGAAGCGAGCGAGGCGGAACGGGGGATTGATGACAGTCGTAGTCTCGATAAAAAGCCCAAATATGTGCAAGCTCTCGTGTTGGCCGCCGGGGTCTTATTTAATATCGCTTTGGCCTGGGTCATTCTCTCGGTCGGCCTCATGTTTGGTTTGCCGACTTCGCGGGCCGGAGTGCCGAAAGGCTATTCGCTCTCCGATTCGGAACTCCTGATTGTCGAAGTTCGTCCCGATTCCCCGGCGGCTCGTTCGGGTCTTAAAAGTGGAGTAATCATTTCCTATGCTACTGACGGAACGAATAAAATCACCGCCCCGTCGATTACGCAGTTGCAGGAATTTATCGGGTCGCGGGCCGGGGTTTCGGTGCGGGTCGGCTATCACGGGAGCAACAAAGAAGATAAATTAAGGGAGGTTGATGTTACGCCGGAAGCGGGTTTGGGCGCCGGTCGGGCGGGAATCGGTATTGCGCTCGATGAGGTTGGAATCTTGCAGTTGCCGTTTTTCACGGCCATCTGGGAAGGCTTGCGCCTGACCGGTTTAGTGATTTGGGCGATTATTTATACCCTTTGGCATCTGCTTGGTGGATTGTTTCAGGGACAGACAGCCGCCCTCTCGTCGGTCACCGGCCCAGTCGGCTTAGTGGGGGTCGTCGGTTCTTCATTGGCGCTTGGTATTTCCTATTTACTCAATTTGACGGCGATTATTTCGCTCAATCTGGCGGTGATCAATTTTTTGCCTTTTCCGGCGCTCGACGGCGGCCGGATTCTATTTTTGGCGATTGAGGCGGTGCGCCGCAAGCCAATCAGTCCAAAGGTGGCGAATGCCTTAAATTCGGCGGGCTTTATCATTCTTCTCGGTTTGATGACTTTGCTTACTGTTCGCGATGTGGTCCACCTGTTCGTGTAATTTGGGTTATCTTTTTCCGAGTCTGTCAATGACAGCTTTTTTGTTTTGACCCCCGGGAGAGTTTAGGGTACAATTGATGCTAATGTTGCAATCAAAACTCTTTACCAAGACCCGCCGGGAGGATCCGAAAGACGAACAGGCCAAGAACGCCAAATTGCTTATTCGGGCCGGTTTTATCAATAAGGAAATGGCGGGGGCGTACGATTTGTTACCGCTTGGCTTGCGGGTAGTGGAAAAAATAAAATCAATCGTTCGGGAAGAGATGGAGAAGCTCGGATCCCAAGAAATCCTGATGACATCCATCCAAAGAAAGGATGTTTGGGAGAAGACCGGACGCTGGAGTGATGAGGTGGTTGATGTTTGGTTTAAATCCGCGCTTCAGGTTGGCGGAGAAGTTGGCTTCGGCTGGTCTCACGAGGAACCGATCGGCGACATGATGCGCAATTATATCTTGAGCTTTCGTGACCTGCCGTTCTCTGTCTATCAATTCCAGACCAAATTGAGAAATGAGGTTAGGGCGAAAAGCGGCATTATGCGTGGACGGGAATTCATGATGAAAGACATGTATTCCTTTTCGCTCGGGAAGGAAGACCACGACCGATTTTATGCCGCGGCGATTGAAGCTTATAACAAGGTTTTTGCTCGGGTGGGGATCGGTGCGGATACTTTTGTTACTTTTGCGGCGGGAGGGGCATTTACTAAATTCAGCCATGAATTTCAGACGATCACCGAAGCGGGGGAAGATGCGATTTATTTGAATCGGGAGAAAAATATCGCAATCAACGAGGAAGTTCTTAATGACGAAACTCTGGCGAGTCTGGGGGTTAAAAGGGAAGATTTAGAGAAGGTTAGTACCGCTGAGGTGGGAAATGTTTTTAATTTTGGCACGGAAAAAGGTGAGGCGCTGGGCCTGTTTTTTAAAGATCAGTCAGGAGAATCCATTCCGGTCTGGATGGGGTCGTATGGAATCGGGATTACGCGGTTAATGGGCGTGCTGGTTGAAAAGTTTTCCGATGAGAAAGGCATCATCTGGCCGAAGAGCGTCGCGCCGTTTGACGCGCATATTATTGTAATTGGTGGTATGGACTCGGAAGCGATGATCGCGGCGAATAAATTGACGGAAACTTTGGAAGCACGGGGAGTAGAGATCTTGCTGGATGACCGCGAGGCGTCGGCGGGTGAGAAGTTTTCCGATGCCGATTTGTTTGGTATTCCGACCCGAATCGTGATTAGCCCGAAAACTTTGGAAGAGGGAAAATTGGAGGTGAAAGATCGCGCGACCGGCGAAGTCAAAAAAATATCCGAAGAAGAATTAGTTTCGTTATTTTAAATAAATAATTTAGATTCCTTGAATTATCCTGCCGGACGCAGGCGTTAAACGCAACGAAAAGATTTTTATGGCAATGTTAAACTGGTTCAACAACATCTTCTCGAGTGATATCGGGATTGATTTGGGCACTTCAAATACCCTTATTTATGTTAAGGGTCAGGGGATTGTTTTGTCCGAACCGTCGATGGTGGCGGTTAATCAAAAGACCGGTCGGGTGGTGGCAGTCGGGACCGATGCCAAACTGATGGTGGGCCGGACTCCGGCGCACATCGAGGCAATTTCGCCGCTTACGGGCAGTGTTATCTCCAATTTTGAAGTGGCCGAGGAAATGCTGTCTTATTTTATCAAGCGAGCGGGGGACGCGGCCAAGAAACGCCTGCTTCGTCCGCGCGTCGTGGTTTCGGTTCCGACCGGTATTACCAATGTCGAACGCCGGGCGGTACGCGACGCAATAAAGAATGCCGGCGCGCGCGAAGTTCATATTGTCGAAGTGCCGATGGCGGCCGCGCTAGGAATTCGTTTGCCCGTACACGATCCGGTCGGTTCAATGATTATCGATATCGGTGGTGGAACGACCGATATCGCCGTGGTGTCTTTGGGTGGAATCGTCAAATCCAAAATCTTGCCAATTGCCGGCGATAAATTGAATGCCGATATTATGTCCTATGTGCGGGACGAATTTAAGATCTTGCTCGGCGAAAAAACGGCGGAAGATGTCAAGATCCAGATCGGCTCGGTCCAGAAGGATGGTCCGCCGAAAGAGGCGACGATTCGCGGCCGTGATCTGGTTACCGGTCTGCCCCGAGAAGTGATTATTACCGACGCGGACATTCGTGAAGCGATTACTCATTCCATCTCTATTTTAATCGACTCCATCAAAGAAGTATTGGAATCAACTCCGCCAGAGGTCGTGTCGGATGTTATGCGCCGGGGAATTGTGTTGGTTGGCGGCGGTTCGCTTATTTCCGGCTTGCCGGAACTGCTCGAACGAGAGCTGGAGATGCCAATCCATCTGGAGGAAGAGCCGAAAACAGCGGTTATCCGCGGGGCGGGGGTGATCCTTGAGGACCTTATCCGGTACAGCGAAATATTGATCGACAATGAAGATGAGTTACCTCCGCGTTAACAGTTTTAATTTTCATCGGGGCGAAGGATCGGGGTGGAAAAAACCGGTGCTGTTTGCTGTGACGGTAATCGTGCTTTATGTGTGGGGATCGGGGGCTTTTTCTGACGCTTTTTCTTTTGTGACCTATCCCTTTACCCGTTTTTTTGGGCGGGCGAGCGAGAACTTTACCGATTCACTGCGCTTTCGGCGATCTTTGATCCTGGAGAACGATCGTTTGGTGAGAGAAAATACGGAATTGAAAGTTGAAAATCAAGTGATTGGAGCGCTTAAGGTGGAAAACGAACAGTTGCGAGGGTTTCGAGCGGGAAATCAAAATGGCGGGAAAATGATGTATGCGAAAGTGATTGCCAAACCAAGCCATCTGCCTTATGACGAGATTGTTATTGATGCCGGAACGGATAACAATCTGTCACTGCGACCCGGACTTTTGGTCTTTGCCGATCGCCGGGTTATCTTGGGACAAATCGAGCAGGTGGGTAAAAGATCCTCCAAGGTCAAACTTTATTCCGAAGGCGGAGTATCGTTGCCGATTGCGGTGGGAGAGGCGGGTAGTCCAAGTGTTGCGCTTGGTCTTGGGAATGGCAATTTCAGCCTGTCTCTTCCGCGCGGAATTTCCGTTCGTGTCGGTGATACCGTCGACACAACGATTATTGGTAGCTATTTGCTGGGCTATGTGGGAAAGATCAACAAGGATCCGAATGACCCTTTCCAAAAAATTCTTTTTCGCAGTCCGTACAATATTTTTTCCCTGACCTGGGTTTTTGTGTCCTATGATTAGGTTCTATTATTCATTATCAGTGCTGGCTCTTTCGCCGATTCTTCCGTGGTGGGTGTCGGCAATCGTTCTACTGGCGGGAATTCTTTTATTCCGTCGTTACTTTGAAGCGTCGGTGTTGGTATTTTTATATGATCTAAGTTTCGGCTTGCCCGGCGGGGGTCTGCTAAAAAATGAGTTTTCTTTTACTATTATCGTTACTTGTATTATTCTGGTGGTCGAATGGTATAAGGAAAGACTGAGGGTCTATAAATAACGAACAAGCGGAAAGTAATAAGTAGAGAAAAGGGGTGGACAGAAAATGATATTACTTATCACTTACGGCTTACCGCTTATTGCTTATCGCTTATTGCTTATTTAAATTATGGCACGGAAAATAATAGATTACGACATTGCGCCAGACGAGATTTTTTTGGACAACAGTAATTTGCCGGACCTGGACACTAACCAATTTGAAGGTCGGATCGAACGGCCGATCTCCAAATCGGCGCTCTGGCTATCCGGGATCGTTTTGGCGGCTCTGCTTGTTTTGTTTTTGGGGCGCGTTGCTTATTTACAGATCTGGAGGGGAACCGGTTATGCCGAACGGAGTCGAAATAACAGTTTGCGACACACGGTAATTTTGCCGCCCCGCGGGATAATTTACGATCGGGGCGAAGTCGAGTTGGCCTGGAACAAACCCGACCGACATTATATAGAAAAACCCGGATTCTCGATTCTGCTGGGCTATCTAGGCTTTCCTGAGGAAGATAATCGTTCTTCCGTGGTCTATTCCGAAGATGAACTGGTTGGCCGAGCGGGGATAGAGAACCAATTTAACGATCTATTGACCGGCGAAAAAGGGGTAAAAGTTGAAGAA
>JAPLZN010000146.1 GCA_026395035.1 Candidatus Vogelbacteria bacterium
AGATTGCTTCGGAGTACCTCGCAATGACTAACTAAATTAAATATCTCACCTCTTCTTCCAATTTAATCCCAAATCTCGCCTTCACTTTTTCTTTCAAAATCGCCACCAGTTTTTGCACATCTTTGTAGGTCGCCGTGCCGTCGTTGATCAGCAGATTGCCGTGATAATCGGCAATATACAAACCGCCGATTCGCATCCCTTTCGCCCCCACTTCTTCCAATAAAAATCCCGCCGGAATCTTGCCGTCAATAATTTTTTTCTTATCCACCTTTGCCAGAGCACTTTTAGACACACCTTTAACCAGCACATTCCTAAAGAAACTGCCCGGGCATTTGATATTGGAATATTTCTCGTCGCGGGCCGTAGTAATCTTTTCCGATTGCGCCCGCAATTTCTCGCGATTGCCCGGACGCAATTTGAGCACGACCGACAAAATCGCCCAGTTTTTCTTTTTAAAGATACTGTCGCGATAGGAAAAACTACAGTCTTTTTTGGCGAGCCAGCGCTCCTTTTTTCCATCGAAGATCCGTACTTTTTCCACGGCTTCGGAAATAGAATGGCCATAGGCACCAGCGTTGCCGTACACCGCGCCAGCCAGTGCTCCGGGAATACCGGACAAATATTCCAAACCGGCCAGGCCGTTTTCCAGCGCGAATTTCACTACATCTTTTAATTGAACGGAGGCCCAAACTTCAAGTTTATTTTTTTGAATTACAATCGGTGAATCCTGGATTCCCGTCTTCACGGGAATGACACAGGGAGAGGGGTAGCGATAAACAATCACCACACCGTCATACATTTTATCCGTCGTCACAATGTTGGACCCACCGGCGATAATAAAATATTTTTGCTTGGCTGTCCGCGCCGCCTGAATGGCGGCAGTCAATTCCTCCGGCCGGCAAGTCTCCACCAAATAGGCGGCTTTGCCCGGCAATCCGAAATAGGTATAATCGGCCAAATTGACGTTCCGTTTGGCTTTTTTAGGTAATTTTATTTTCATTATGACAGATTAGCCGAGTTGCGAAGCGACTAGGAGTCCCATCGCCACAAACATGATCAGAAGAAACAGGGCATCCCCGAATTTGAATTTCATGGCGTCATTCTAGCACCCCGACCGAGTCGAAAGCAAACAAAGAAAAACACAAAAAATCCCCTGCGGCCAACTGGCCGAGAGGATTTTTTGTGAACCAGAAGAACCATCCTTCCAATGTTTTCGGAAGGCGGTCCTCCAAGGCTCTACGCTGTTGAACCTTCCCAATACCATCTCCAATTAACTTCTTAACACCAAGGATTGTAAATTTCGACTACAACTTTGAGAAAAATTTTCGCAGTACCTCAGCTCTAATTTTTCTCTTCGTCTCGCTCAAAATTTTTCAATCCTTTTGTCCAGACCTTAATTGTCGATGGTATGAGAAATCGGAGGCTCTGGCGGCAACGTCTTGTCCTGATCATTTCTACTTCGAGCGACCAAAATTATGATAAGAATCAAAATTAAGGCCAGCAAGATCCAAGCAAAAGGATAATCAGTGAAGAATTGGGCCACGCCCGCAAAAGCGAGTTGGACCGAATTCCGATTAGACAAAGAAGTGGTGGCCGTACTGGTCCCGAGGGCCAGCGCGTCACAAGGTACTCCCGCCGCGATTGGCGTAGTTGACCCCCGTATTTCCGCAACTTCTTCGTATACCGTCGACGTCGACACGCCAGCAACATAGCCGGCGGCATCCGCAAGTCCGGAATTGAATTCCACCGGACCATTGCGATAGATATTACGCAGGTTAAGCGTAATGCGATCGGTAATACCGCAGTAGATCATGTTGATCTTGAGCGAAGTCGTAATGAAGACATAGCCGGTCGAATCGGGAATTCCCCACGGATTGAGCACATCCAAACTGTATTTAGTCTGGAAATCGCGCACCGCCCGTTCGGTTACCGCATCGTAAATGCCGGTTACCGCTACATCATTACGCCCCTCGAAGATGCGCAGGAAGAGTTGAAGTTTCTTCACCTCGAACGGATCGTTGTCCGCGCCGTGTCTGATGAACTTCAAGAGATATGGTCGGCAGGAAGTCGGCAGCGGGACAGCGACAGTCGCGACAGTCGTCGCTCCCAAAACCGTACCAGTGCTTCCGCCACCGCCTCCTCCTCCCCCGCCCCCACCTCCGCCTCCACCAGAAAGGGTCAGTGCCGAAACTTCAGTACTGACGACAGTCGATGAAGCGTCGGCCGAGATTCCCCGGGCATAGTAGAGAGTGTTAGGTGAAAGACCTTCCACCATCACGGCATGTTCGGAGACGAACGGATTTCCATCCGTTACCCCCGTCGTATTGCCGTAACCATAGTTAGGCGCCCCTGCGCCACCACGCGAGAGAATATCGAAGACGACGCGTGAATCAGCCGGATGCGGAGTGCCA
>JAPLZN010000040.1 GCA_026395035.1 Candidatus Vogelbacteria bacterium
ATAATGGAGATCGAAAGATGTGCCAAAAGTCCTGTCTTTTATTTGATGATAAAAATCGGAAATTTTCATCGCGAAACGTCCGTCGTGCTGCCGCCGGAATTTAAAATAGTCGGGCAAGACGAACGGGGAGAGAGCAAGCCGGATAAATTTTTTGATCAGTTTCTTCATTGTTTTTTGAATCGGCGTTTCAGCTTGGTCAGCCAGAAAATGAGTTTCTCCGGCAGAATCTTGTTGTAAACATAATACCAAAACATATCCTTGGCGGGCAGTCGACTGAAGCCAAAGTGGTAGCCTGGTTCGGAGCGTTCCACTTGGGTGATTGCGTCTTTGATCGCGGCGATATACGGTTTATAAAACAACTCGCGTTTTCGCCGCGGAATAAAATAACCGGCGGCTGGGGTAAATTTATTCTTCGACAATAATTTGAAGGCGTGAAAATGATAAAAGACAGGCTGAGAATTGGGCGCGTCCTTGATGTTCCAGGGGGCCGAGCCAATGAGGGGGGTTTTTACGATACAGAGATGCTCGCCGTAAAGTTTGGGCCATTCATCGAGGTACATTTGGTCGCCATACTTGCCGTTTTCCAGTCGAAAGAAGCACCAATCTAGTGTTTGGTCGGCCCAACGAATGGCGGCCGCTCGTCCAATCTCGTCGTTTTTAAAATAAACGAAGCCCACATTAAACCGTCCAACTTTTTTTTCTAACCGCTCTTGTTCGGCCGGAAAGCGGTGCTCGACAACGGCAATCGAATGGTCAGCAATCTCGTCAAAAAGCGGTGTTGGATTCTGAAAAAAGAACAGGTCGGCATCGAGGTAGGTCAAAGACGGAAGATCTTGTTCTAGAAGCAAGAACCGGCAAAAGTTCGAGGTGCAGGTCCAGGAGTATTCGGTGACGGTCCGTTCTTTTTTTATTTTTTGCAGACGAGTGTTTTCGAATTCGGCGGCTGATACGAGTCGGACATTCTCTAAGTTCATCCGACTGAGAAGGTCGTGAGTGATATCATCCAGGCACAAGATCCATAGAACGAATTCGGGACAGTGTCGGGCAAGCGAAAAATACAGGGTCAGCCCCTTGTAAAGGTAGTTCCGGTCGAATAATGTACAAAAATGTCGCATTGTTATTATGTCGGTGAAGCGAATTTAATTATGAGCGTACGATATGCTCCCAGCCATCTTGGAAGGGGACTTTTCCATCGGAAGCCCAAAAATACAGACTATGTCTCCCGGGGTAGATCGTTTCAAAGACGGTGACTTCTTTGAAGAAGGGGGTAAAGAAACGCTTTAAATCGTCCAGGTCTTTGAACTCGTATTCATGTGTATCCAGTTTTTCCCCGGTTTCCTGCTCGATAATTGTAGAACCACTTAAAATACCCCCGGGAGTCAGCCGATGCTTGATCTCGGGCATAATCTGCTCGATCTCGTTTGGGGTGAAATGTTCGATCGCCGTGTCCCAGACGACGTTGTCGTATTTACCGGCGGGCATGTTGTTTCGGATATCAGCCAACACATAAGTAATATTGGGAGCGCTATTTTTACGGGTCGCTGTCGCGATGGCTTTCTTGTCGAAGTCGCAGGCCGTGACCGACTCGCAAACGATGCTGGAGAAATTTCTAGCGTTGAAGCCGTCTCCGCAGGATAGTTCCAGCATTTTTCCTCCCCGTTTTAGGGCCAAGTTACTGAAGATACCCCTCTCCAACCAAAAAGGCAGGCGGGACTTTTCCCATAGGTGGTTTAAGTCGATGTGGTGGTCGAAGAATTCCGGGGTCGGCGGAATTGCCCAGGAGGTCTGAAGTAACCGTCGATGTGCCGCCGAACTCCATTTGGCGGCGAGCGTTGACTCGAGTTCAGCGAGCCAAACCAGCGGTTTTTTGAAATGTTTAAGAATTTTTATTATTGTTTTTTTCATTTTGATTTTGTGACTGGATCTTTAGCTAAAAAATTTTCGTAAATTAAACAGCAATTTTTTGACTAAAAACTTTAGCTGTATCACCGTGCGGCCTGTTCCCGTCGTGGCCAGAAACTGCGCAAATTTCTCTTTCGCTAACAGATCTTCGGTTGGCGTCGCGCGGATAATTGCTACCGGGGCGGGGGACAAGGATACTTCGTAGATTTTAGTTCCGGTGCTATTTTCTCCGCTGTCATCCATTCCGATATTGACGACCAGGGAACGCCCGGGGTAGAGAGTAAGTTTTCCGGCCAGAAAACAGGAGGCATACCAGCGGACCGCCCAGGAATCGTTCACCTTCATGATCTGATTTTCGAGCATCATTGTGTAGGGGTAATTCCCGTCGAAATCGAACTCTCGGGTTAGGCGGCGTTTTTTCAGTTCGGTAAGTAATTTTACTCCATCCGGTTCGTAATATTTCCAGGCTCGTTTCCAGGTCGCCCAGCCCCAGCAATCTGCGCCCTTGATAAAAAATGTTTCTGGGAGTCCGTCGACCGGGTAAACATATCCGTGGATTTCCGCGACGGTATCTGTATCGGCATAGAGTTCGAGCCCGTCATTCATGAAAGACAGAAAATGGGGCGATGTTACTAGATCATCCTCAAGCACTATCACTCGGTCGAATTTTTCGACCAGTTCGGTTACTCCGCTTGTTATCGAATGGGCCAGACCCCAGTTTTCCGGTCTTTCGACAATAGTAACCGAACGAAAGCCTGAAATATTCTTGATATAGTCCCGTATTTGCGTCACCCTTACCGTGCCCGCTTTGTCTTTGGCGGCGTCGGAGAAGATAAATAGGTCGCTCTCTTTTGCGAGCTGGTTTTTCGCCAAAGCCTCAACCGTTCGGCGGGTATGGTCGAGGCGGTTATAAACAAACAGGGCGATTGGGGCAGGAGATTTTGACATTTACGCGTTAATTTTGCCAGATTTTATGGCTAGGCGCAACGAGAGCTCGGGGCACTCACCATCACTGGATTGACAGCTTCGGCTAGAGCAAAGGGGATAATGACAAATAAAATACAGCGGAAACATTATTGTTAAGTTTTGGATTTATTCGTAACGAAATACGGTCATACCGACACTTTCGGGGGGACGCAGTTCGGTTATTAATTTCCAGCGCGGCTCGTTTTGTATTGCCGGTCTAATCATCTCCGTCTTGGCAGTGTTCCAGTCGTGCATTATTAAAAGGGAACCATGACGGAAATAAGGTTTTAAAAATTCATATTGTCTTAGGGTTTCTTTTCCGTCTTCTGCTCCGTCTAGTAGGGCGCAATCACAACCGCCGTTCTCGTCTAGAAGTTGCTTAAATTTTCCGATGTCGCTTCCTTTGTAGAATTCTATGAAGGGAGTGAGACGAGGCAAGTGTTGAAGGTAATATTTCTTGGCTTTTTGGAAAAAGTAGTCTTCCGTCTCAAGGGTATGAAGCTTTCCTTGGCCGACCTTTTTAAAGGCGCTGGCCAGAAAAAAGGTACTACCGCCTCCGGTATAAGTTCCGATTTCCAAGCAAAAGCGGGGTTTGTTATTGAGAATTGTATCGTAGAGGCATTTTCGTTCAGCCGAGTACATTTGCCCGCGCAAGCCCCAATGCCCTTCATAGAAAAATCTCTGTTGCTCTGTGAGTTTTGGACGCTTAAAGATGAGATAAGCGATTCTCTCAAGCCAGGTCAGTTCATGGAAGTTGTGCCTCAACCCGGAGTTGAAACCTGCAGTGATTCTCATCTGCCAGAGGGCATATTTGATACGGTTTAGGTATTTATTTATCATGGGCAAAAAATGTTTTAATGTTGCTGCAAACAGTGAGTATGTCTTGGGTTGAAAGTTCTGGGTGTATCGGTAAGGATAGAATATGCGCGGTCGCCACTTCGGTCTTTGGTAGACTGATTTGGTTATATTCGAAGAAGGACGCCTGTCTGTGGATTGGGATCGGATAATGGATGAGTGTCGGGATGTCCTTTCCCTTCAAGAAAGACTGCAAATCGTCGCGTCGGGCGGTTTCGACCACGAAGAGGTGATAGACATGTTTAGCTCCTGGCCGTTCGAGTGGTAATTTAATTTCTGTCACCCCGGCCAATTCCTGTCGATAAAGGGCGGCCAGTGTGCTTCGACGATTGTTATTTTTGTCTAAATTTGGCAATCGAACGGATAAAATAGCGGCTTGGATTTCGTCTAGTCGGCTATTAAGGCCGTAAATTTCGTGCTCATAGCGATTGGTTTGGCCGTAGTTGCGAAGCATTCGACATTTAACCGCCAGCTGGTCATCGTTGGTGACAATTGCTCCGCCATCGCCGAAAGCGCCGAGATTTTTGGTCGGGTAAAAACTGAAACAACCGAAAGCGCCGAAGGTGCCAACCTTTTTGCCCTTATATTCGGCTCCGTGCGCTTGAGCGCAGTCTTCAATGACGGTCAGACCATGTTTGTTCGCGATCTCCATAATCTTATCCAAGTCGCAAGCTTGCCCGTAAAGGTGAACCGGAATAATTGCTTTAGTTTTGGGCGTAATCTTGGCTTCGATCAACGCTGGGTCTAGATGGAAATATTCGTCGGTGTCGGCAAAAACAGGGGTACCACCGGCGGCCGTTATGGAGAGGGCGGTGGCGACGGCCGAACGAGAAGTCGTAATCACCTCGTCGCCTGGTTTTAAGCCGATTGCCAGCAGGGCGATTTGCAGGGCTTCCAGGCCATTACCGACTCCGATCGCCTGTCCCGCGCCGAGATAGCCGGCGAAGGCCGTTTCAAAATTCTCCACTTCTTGTCCGAGAATATACCAGCCCGATTCAAGAACGCGGCTGATCGCCGCGTCGATTTTCGACTGATCTTCCTCGTAGGCTTTTTTAAAATCGTTGAACAGCATAATTCTCCGGTTAAATAATCAGGGACTTAAACTCAGAGTAATCTCGGATGTAGTCAGTGGCTAGGTAAGGCGAATCAGCAACAACCAGAATGACGCAGTCCGGCGAAAAATCGGTCATCGTGTGCCAAAGCAGTGGTCCAAGCAGAATGCCCTGCGCTGGATCGTTCAGTTGAATCGTCTGGGTGTTTTTACCATCGTCTAAAAAGAGATCGAAACTGCCGTTTAAGCAAAAGATCGCCTGGGAAATTTTCCGATGGGCATGTTTACCGCGGACGGCACCGGCCTGGCTTAAACCGGTAATAAAATAAAAGCGCTTGATCTCAAAGGGAATGTTCTTTGACCCTTCGCCGATACACAGTAGCCCATCCGGCCGATCGTCGGATGATTGCAGGACGACGGTTCCGGAATTATTTACTTTTATCGCTGTCATCTTTTTTTTGTTTCTCGAATAATCCGGCTTCTAGCAGACTGTCGAAAGTGCCAATATCGAACCACTCTTTTTCCAGGCGGGCCGCCCGGAGCTTGCCTTCCGCAATGTATTTGTTATTTAGATAGGTGATCTCAAATTCTCCCCGGTCGGATTTTGGCTGGCCGACCATCTTGGTAAAGACCGTATGGTCATAGATATAAACACCGACGACGGCCAGATCGGATTTGGGCGCGGTCGGCTTTTCTACGATCTCTGTTACCTTGTCGCTCTCGTCGATGGTTGCGATACCGAAGCGGGTCGGGTCTTTGACCGGCTTCAGGAACACTACCGCCCCGTCGTGGAAGTTTTGGATTTCCGCCGTCAGGTCGTCTTCAATAATGTTGTCGCCCAGATACAGCACGCAATTGTCGTCACCGACATAGTCTTTGGCAATATAGAGTCCATCGGCAATGCCGGAAGCGGTATTCTGGATACCATAGACGATTTGGATCTGCTTGCCGGTTGTTTTGGAGATAAAGTTCTGGCCGGATCCGAGCAGATCGACAAAAGCGCCGATTCGGTCGGGGGAGGTGACGATCATGATCTTATCGACACCGGCACTGACCAATTTTTCGATGGCGTAATAGATGACCGGTTTATCATAGACCGGGAGGAGGTGCTTGTTCGTGGAGAGAGTCAGGGGATAGAGCCGAGTGGCTTTTCCGCCGGCCAAAATAACGCCTTTCATGAACAGAAATATACCACTAACAGGGGCTCCAGTAAAGGTGATTATTGGTGTTTTTGACCCTCTATTTTGGGGCGGTAGAACTCGAAAGTCTTGGCTAGGCCGGCTTCAAAATTATACTTTGGTTTCCAATCCAATTCTTTTCCAATTTCCGCATTGTCGATCGCGTAACGAAAGTCGTGTCCCGGCCGGTCGCGCACATATTCAATGAAACTTTCGTCCCGACCGGTTAGGGCTAAAAGTTTTTTTACGATTTCAATATTTTTAAGCTCACAATCGCCACCAATATTGTAAGTTTTTCCTATCTCGCCTTTTTGCAAGATAAGATCGATTGCGTCGATATGGTCTTCGACGAAGATCCAATCGCGGACATTTTCACCCTGGGCGTAGAGTGGTACTTTGGCTCCGGCGAGCAATAAAGAAATGAATTTCGGGATTAACTTCGTTTGGTCTTGATTGGGACCATAATTATTCGAACAACGGGAAATGGTGGCAGGCAGACCGAAAGTTTTTATGTAAGAACGGACGAGGAGGTCGGCCGAGGCCTTGCTCGCGCTATATGGGCTATTGGGCAAGAGCGGGGAGTCGGTGGTGAAAGCGGAGTCATCTGGTCCGAGCGAACCGTAAACTTCGTCGGTTGAGACCTGATGAAAGCGGGAGCTCTTGAATTCGGACGATAGGGTAAGCAGGTTGTGTGTGCCCAGAATGTTCGTTTCAATAAAGAGCGCCGGCCCAGTGATGCTCTTGTCGACATGAGTCTCGGCGGCAAAATTGAGGACGACGCTCGGTCGATATTGTTCGAAAGCGGTTCGCAGGCTGGTCAGATCGCGGATATCAGCCTTGCTGAATTTGTAATTTGGCGCGTTTTCAATCGTAAGGTTATCGTGGTCGGCGGCGTAAGTTTCGGCGTCGATATTTATGAACAACCGATCCGGATAGAGCGGGACGAACTTGTTTAGGTAATTACTGCCAATGAAACCGAGTCCACCAGTAACCAGGATTTGTTTTTCGAAAGTCATGATGTTGTGTTACTTTAAATTACGAAACTCCCCATTTTCGGGCTTTGTGTCATTCCTGCGCAGGCCCCCGCCTCCGCGAGGGTAAACTCCGACAGGTATTGTCATCCCGGGCTCCCGCCCGAATGTGCCATTCGGTACGGGCGGGTGACCCGGGATCTTGTCCAAGATTCCTTCCTTACAGGAACAGTACACCTTTTCGACTTTTTCGTTCGCTACGCTTCGAAAAATTCTGAAAAGGTCTTTCGGAGCTACACTAGCTCGCTCCTCAACCTGCGCAGGAATGACACAAAAAAGAGTTCAGTAATTCATGGTGTGTTAAGGCAAAAAACCGCTTTTCTTGCTGATCGCGACGAAATTTTGGTACACAAAATTATCCAGACGCGGATTATAGTCACGAATTTCCAGGTAATGTTTTTTAACTTTGCAGATTATAAAATCACGGGGCAGGAGCAGGTTATAGAAGTCCATTAGGTTTGTATGGGAATCGATATTTGCGCCACCGTATTCAAACTGGATAGCGTCGATAAAATCGGCGTTTAAATATTCGCCGAATCCCTTAAGGGCGCTGATCTCGTGCCCTTCAATATCCATTTTAACTAAATTAATCTTTTTTATTCCATTACTCTCGATGTAGTTTTTGGCCCGTTTCATCTCGGCGGCTTCTTTAATGGAAAGACTCATGTTGCAGAAGCTCAAATTTCTTTGATAGAGAGAGGATAGCCCACTTGTTTCCTCGTCTTTATATATGGCAAAGGTACCTTCAGTATCGGATAACCCAAAATTATTGAGTCGGATGTTCGGTTTGTTTGAGAATTTGTTCAGGAGGTTGCTAAAACAGTTTTTTGAGGCTCAAAGAGGTGAAACTGGTCAAATCCCGGGTTCGGTCTCTTTCGAAGTAAAATATCGGTGTATCCTCCCATGTTTGCCCCGATATCAAAAACGGTGATGGGTCCAGAATAATTAGAGCCGAGCTGTTCCATAAATTCTTCTTCCCCGTTTTGAGTAAATACAGCATCGCCAGAATTGTCGAGCCGGTATGTCAAACCCAGTAGCTTTCTGGTGATTTTTTCTCTTAGGGGGCTTATTTTTAACATGATGCTTCGGGTTTCGGGGAGCTAATCTACCAGACCCTGATCGTGTAAGATGGACCGTTCTAGTCCCGGAATGGCGAAAGTTTTGTGTTTTGTGCTTCGTTCAATTTCTCGCAAAAATAAGATCAATGGGATCTGTTTTTCGGTGTAATGAAATGGTTCGTTTGCCAGTCCCTGTTCGCCAACATTGCCGTTTTTTCCGTTTACCACTCCATTTTTCTCATTTTCTTTGAGCGCCCAGGCGATATTCCCTTCGGCTGATCCATCGGCCGAACCGTAGGATAATTCTAGGTTGTAACCCATTTTTTTAGCCCAAGATGTTAGTTGGCTTTCATCGTTGTGTGCATCCCCATTGCCCTCTAAATCGGCGCTGGGGAGCTTGGTGACGATCTGTTGCGGTACGCCGAAGTAAGTTGCCATCTGCCGGACTTCCGATTTCGTCAGTCCGTTTATTATATTGTTGTCTACGGCTCCGTCGCCAAATTTGTCGAAATAACGCAGTAAACCGTCTTCTTCAGCATTGCCTGTCCCGAAGATTAGGCCTTTTCCGTTGTCGATCGCTTTAGAAATAAAGCCCGCCATAGGCGTGGTGAATCGTGACTTACAACTCGCGTAAGCGGAAGTGAAACCCGACGCATCAGCTTCGGCCGAGCCCTCTTCTGCCCAGGGGAGGCCGGCCGCGGTGAACTCTTTCTTGGTCTGAGCCAGAAAATCATCATATAAAGAGTTGCCGTCGATCATGATTAGTTTGAAGCCGAGAACCGATTGTAAAAGCGCTACATCATTCTTATGTTTAGGATTATTTTTTATGTCGCGATAAAGTCCCACCACATTTTCTGATCCAAAAGCCCGACAAAGGACAGCCGCAACCAGGGAGGAGTCGACCCCGCCGGAAACAGCCAAGAAAACTTTTTTGCGGTCGCGGCCAAGCTCGCGGGCCCTTTCGGTCAGTGCCGTTTCTAATTTTTTAAAATCTTTGATCATGGTATTTCTATTTGTTTATATTGTTAATGGAATCCACCCGTTCGGGAAAAAGTCCGGATCGGTCTGCTTCTTTGTTAAAGCATATCGATCCGGAGTGATGACGATTTTCTCCGGGTGCGTCGACAACCAGGCTCCCCACCAGCTGAATGTGCTGTTGGCGTTAATAAAATGTTTACAGTGGGACATTAAACGGAGGTCTTCATAGTCTTGATTTTCGTTATTGCCCGCGTAAGTGCAGGGATGTTCGATTTTTAAATTATTTTTTGTCCACTCGGGATCATCGGAAAAAATAAAAAAGTGCGGGTCTTTCGTGCGACTGGATATTATTTTGACGGCTTCCTGATAATAATCGAGCGGAAGAGCACCGAAGGGGTTTCCGGGGTCGGTAGCATTTCCCCGCCGGACATGGAGACAAACGGAATTTTGCTCCTTTATTTCTGCGAGTAGTGAGCGGTTACGGTCATTGGCGGGCGTTGTGACCGTGAACTCCTTCAGTAAAACAGCGCGGATGTCTTTAAAGTATTTTTCGGATTGCCAAAAGCCTTTCAAATAAATATTTGGGCTGGTGTAATTTTGCAGTTCCGGATCGAATTTTCGGGCATCACCCAGCGGCTCTTCGATATATGAGAATTTAGTATATGACCGCCGGAATAAACGGCCCCGGAGCTTCCAGCATCTTCTGGTCCATTTATGGCGATAGGGCCAGAAATATTTTGATATTTCTTCTTTTTCCGCAATCGGAGCGGTTATGGCGAGATGCTGTAAGCCGTAAATTCGGATGTCTTTATAGGTATCGGCCACCGTTTCTGTGTAGCTGGAAATGTCCAATTTCAGCGTATCTTGGCGTTGTGTGGCCAGACTATGACCGGTGGCATATTGAAAAAGCTGATTTCCCAGGCCTCCGATCAGTTGAACGATTATCATTATGTTGTTTT
>JAPLZN010000071.1 GCA_026395035.1 Candidatus Vogelbacteria bacterium
AGGTTTCAGACAGAAAAAAATGGAAAAGGTCCAGCTCTATATTTGTTTAGATTGCCATAAAACCTTCACCCAGCATATAACCCGCGGCAAACACTACCCCCTGCCGGTCATGTTCGACGCTATCAGTATTTATAATCTTGGCTATTCGTTGGAAGAAACCTGCAGAATCGTGAACAAAAGGCACCAAAAAACCGCTCAAAGAGCGGATTTGGTACACCTAACAAGTCCACTAACAGATTGGATTGATACCCTTGGGGCCAATATAGCATTAACAAAACAACTTGTCAAGTCCCCTATTAAAAGGGGCGTGGACCTGCCGGGGATTGAACCCGGTAGATTTGGGGTATCAATCCAATCTAGCGAACCTGCCAAGCCCACGCCCAAGTCAGTATACACGATGGATTTACAACCCTCAACACTGTCAAACTGGCTTACCGAAACCAAAGAACTCTGCCGATTTGAACGCATGCGCGAATATGCCCTGAAAAAATATGCGCCAAAAGAGATGGTCATTTCCGCAACTCTCGCCCACCGTCAGCTATACCGCTACCTTTTCCATCGGGCCAAATGCGAGCTGATCATCGAAGATGATTTTAAACACCGCCGCTTCGGACCGTTGCAGGAATTTCTGGCCATGGTTCCCGGGGAATGCCCGCACCAATATTTTCAGGAGGGATTAAGAGCATCTGAAGCGCCTTTGACCTTTTCCAAAAGAGAAATGATTGTCCGAAGCAAACAAAATTTCGCCACCCGGCTGGCCACCTTTGTCCTGCAGTCGGTTAAAGATAGAAAACTGCGCCATGATGCCATACAAAAATTTATGCTGGCTAACGACTCGGTAACTATCGCCACCGAAGTACCCGTTTATTTAACCCGTGACGATTTGGAGCATATGCAAACACAACTTGGATTTGAAATGTTTGGATATGAAAACGAAAAGTTACCAAAACTAATAACAGGCCATATTGACATTTTGCAGATAAGAAACGGGCAAATTCATATTCTGGACTATAAGCCGGAAGCCTCAAAAGAGCGCCCGATTGAACAGCTGACCTTATATGCTATGGCTTTATCCAGATTGACCGGTTTAAGATTATTTGAGTTTAAATGCGCCTGGTTCGATGAAAAAGACTATTTTGAATTTTTCCCTTTACATGTTTTACTTAAACCAAGGAAAGGCCGAAAACAAAGAAAAATATATACCATGGAAGGAGTTTACCAGATTAATCAGGATGAAAAAAAGATAACAAATATTAAACCGATATAATTATGAACTATCAAAAATCATACTATCCTAAAAGACCTGTAAAAAGCTTCCAGGATTTGGAAGTTTATCAAAAGCTCCTGGCGGTTTCGGTGGCCATTGCCAAAAGGATCAAATCCGAAAAAGTGACGGCTATGGCCTTGGATTTACCGGTTAAGGTAGCAACCGCTCACAGCCTGCGGTTTGGCGATCAGGCAAGGGCAATTGAGGCCCTGGAAGAAGTCATGCTTAACTGCAACATATTAGCTGTTTATCTGGAGCAGTATAGAGATATCAAAAACAGGACTATTGAACCGGAATTTTTCGAAGAGCAGATCAAAAATCTTCTGTCGGTCAGAATGAGAATTTTACATTTACAAAATTCGTGGAAAAAATTCGCTAAAGAATATGCTAAATAAGATAAAAAAGGCAGTCTGGAAAAAGGTCAGTCATCTTAAAACCGGAGCGATAATTGCCATTGAAAAGAATGGAAAACTCGAATGGGATGAAATTGTCGGAATAAAGTCTGTCGGCCGTGAGAGAGTTTATGATATTGAAGTTGAGGGAACTCACAACTTCGTTGGCAATGGGATTATCGCTCACAATACTTATATTGCCCTCACTGACACCGGCGATTTGAATATCGCCAAAGATACAAATGGCAATTATCAAATAACAGATTCTTCAAATAATAATTCTGTTATTGAGAAAATTGGCGCATTTTCTAAACTACTGGCGGCGGACTTTGAAGCAGGGATCGCAAGAATTACCGAAATAATTGCCGATAAAATTACTGTAACAGGCAGTTTAATTTCCCCGGTTGTTCAAACCGATCTGATCTCCCCTCTGGCGGATAGCGATACCGTAACTATTCAAACCAAAAACCTGGTAATTGAGAATGCTTCGGGAAGTGCGGAGGTGAAGATTGTTGGCGATTTGACAGCTGAAAATGCATCCATCTCCGGAGAGTTGTATGCCGAGAGTATAGTTTCACCTGACTTGGATAAAATTCAGGAGCTTCTTAGACAAGTAAAAACCGATCAGGATCTTTTGGCTCAAGCCCAAACTTGGCAAACAAATACTGCAACGGATTCGGCAAAATTGGACCAATTGGCTGTATTGGACTTATATGTTACAAATCAGGGCGCCTTTAATTCTCTCTCTGTTGCTAATACCATGACAATCGGCTCCGACCTTGTAATCCAGTCCTCCTTAGATCCTATATACAATATACTATATACTAGCCTTGACACCCTAACAGCTCCACTGAAAATTCAGTCGTTGGCGCTCGCGCCGCTTGAAATCAAGGCCGGCCTGGTCACCATCGACACCCACGGCAATGTTCAAATTGCCGGAAATCTGTTTGTCGCCGGCCGCATCCACTCCTCCGGCCTGACCCTGAAGATGAATCAAGATTCAAGATTTATGAATCAAGATTCTGCAACTGATTCGGCAAGCCTTTTGAGTTTGCAAAATAGTGGCGGACAACAGGTTGGATCGGTTGATGCATCCGGAAGCGCCCGGTTCAGTAACCTCTCAACCCAGGGTCTGACGATTGCCGGAGCGGATGCAACTTCAGCCGGTACTATTGTTAACGGAGTGATTACAACTAATTCAACTGTCGGACAAGCGACTATTCCCGCGGGAACAAGTGAAATCACCATTAAAAATCCCAAAGTTACGGACTATACGCTGGTTTATGTAACTCCTACTTCATGTACTCAAAATAATGTTCTCTATGTCAAAAGCAAGCAGGCAGGACAGTTTGTGGTTGGGTTTACAAACCCACTTGATATCGAAGTAAAGTTCAACT
>JAPLZN010000078.1 GCA_026395035.1 Candidatus Vogelbacteria bacterium
CTTTGGAATTATGGATCCAGACACTGGTATCCACCACAAAGCATTTCCGGTCATCCGTTTTCATCAGACTTCCTCCTAGTTGAGTTTTACAAATATCCGTCCCGTCTTCACTATATCCGCCTCGGCGAAAATTGATAGATTGACAAAGAGAAGAAAAAAACGCCCTCTTGGGCGCTTAGTTCTTAATCTTCCAAATTTGGCTTCTCCAACGACAGTGGTTCCATCATACTGCTCGTACCCACTCCGCCGGCGATGCGCACCACATCCTTATCAATCTTTTTCAGCTCTTTGTAGCCGGTATTGTAATGACTAATTGTCGTCGAAAGCGAGTTGCCCAGCTTCTTGTAGTATTCATCGTAGGCGGTAATGTGTTTGCCCAATTCCTCCACCCGCGTCCGAATTTCCATCGCCGATTCCTCAATCTTAAGCGCCCGCAAACCTTGCAAAACAGTTTGCAAGTAAGCCAAAAATGAAGTCGGCGACACGATAATGACATGTTTTTCCCTGAAAGCATAATCAATCAAATCTCTGGTATTAAGCTTGACGGCGCCGACAACCTGCGACACCAGCAAATCATAATAAATCGCTTCGTGCGGAATAAACATAAACGCAAAATCCATCGTCCCCTCCTCCGGCTTCACATACTTGCCCGTTTCATCAATCCGTAATTTTAAATCGGCCCGAAAGGCTTTTTCCAAGACTTCTTTTTGGGCCGGATCCCGTTCCTCTACGATGCGGTTATAGTTTTCCAGCGAGAATTTGGAATCAATTGGAATAATCTTGTCTTTCACATGCACCACCGCGTCCACGATGGTCCCGTCTTTGAACAGATACTGCATTTCATAACTACCCGGCGGAAGGACATTTTTCAGCAAAGTTTCTAAATAATATTCGCCCAAAATCCCACGCTGTTTCGGATTTTTCAAGACATCCTGCAACGACTGCAATTGCTCGGTAAAATTCATCACCTGTTTGTTGGTTTCTTCCAACTTCACCAGTTTCGCCGTCACCTCCTGCGACAGACGGGTAAATTCGGAAAATTGCTGACGTGAGGATTCGTTGGACAGTTTGTTGGTTTCGCCCATCCGGCTGTCCAGTGTTTTGGTCAGATTTTCAATTTGATTTTGCAGGAGTAAGAGCGAGCGACCATCATCGGCTGGTTTTGGCCCGGTTCGCAGTTTGAGGATAATAAAGGCCAGGATCCCGCCTCCGGCCACGAAGGTAATGATGAGAATAAAGATTTGTTGAAAGGTCATAACCGCTATTGTACCAAAAAAATGGCTAAACTAAAATTACTCAAAAACCGGGCGACTGAGCGTCTAGTCATCGTTTTCCCGATTAAAACGGCCCGGCGCGGGGGCCGGGCTGGTTGTTTTAGTTGCTTGTCCGGCCGGAGCCGCGGAGATAGTTTGCCCCACCGAACCGATCAGGTATTGCGCCAAAATATTTAATTCGCGCGTGCTATGCCGATTGAAAAAGGCCGTCGTACTGTCCACGCCACAAGTACCCAGAATCGCCTGTGGACCACCGGAATGTAAATCGGCAAAAGAAGTCAGATTATAGACCTGGCAGTAAATAATTGTCCAACAATCGCAGGCATTATTATGTTTGGCCA
>JAPLZN010000022.1 GCA_026395035.1 Candidatus Vogelbacteria bacterium
TCACGAGGCGGAGGTGAGGAATCAAGAAGCTGTTGCAAGAAAAACTAAAGCGACTATGGAGAATACTGAAGAACTGACGCAAACGGTCGCCGAGTTGAAAAACCAAATTACGGAACTCAATCGCCGTCTTGCTTCATTGGAATCTAAAATGTAAGATGTTGAATTAAAATTTGGATTTTGTCGAACTAGGTCAAAAAAACAGCTTGCTTCGGGGGACCTCGCAATGACAAAAACCTGGATTCCCGGTCAACCCCGTTAGGGGTTGTCCATGTTGGCTACCTCTAACGGGGTCAAGCCCAGAATGACAAAAAACCGGTAAAAACTCCATATATTATCCACCCCAAAACGGTTGCTTAACAGGCCGTTTTTGGGTTTAGGATTTTGATATTGGGATTTGCTGAATTATAACCACCCCTGCCCCCTCCTTAAAAAGGAGGGGATTAAGATGACCAGAAAAGGCTTATTTGTCCACCCCAAAACGATTGCAGACATGGCGATTTTTTGGTACAATGTCCCCATTATGATCATCAGCCGATTTGGCGTGGCCTTTATCAAGGTCCAACAGGGAGATACGATTTTTGCCTTTAATCCGGTCAGTCGGGAGCACGACGGCAAGGCGGTAAAATTTGGTGCTGATGTCGCGCTGATTAGTCTAAACGATCCGCGTTTTAACGGGGTCGACAATGTTTCGTTTGGTTCCAAGGAACCGTTTGTAATCGATAGTCCGGGTGAATACGAGATTGGTGGGACTTTTGTGCGCGGGTTTCAAACCGAAGGTTCGGAGGGGAAGATCAATACCGCCTTTGCTACGATGATTGACGGTATTCGTTTGTGTCATTTGGGTGGCCTGGCCAACCCTGTTCTCTCGGCCGGGGTAATCGAAGAGATCGGCGAGGTAGATATTCTCTTTTTGCCGATTGGTGGTGGAAAATTTTTGACCTCGAAAGATGCTCTCAAACTGGCGACTCAACTGGAAGCCAAAATCATCATTCCGGTTTTATATGAGAATGGGGAATTGAAGAGTTTTCTAAAGGAAGCGGGAGAAGAAAATATCGCGGCGATTGATAAGCTTAGTTTGAAAAAGAAAGACTTGGAAGGGAAAGAAGGAGAAATCATCATAATTCAATCTTGAGGACAAGACTTGATAATCAGTTAAAAATTAAGAATGATTATCCTGATTGTCATTCCCGACTCAGGTCCTCGCCTCCGCGAGGATAAACTCCGGCGGGAATCCAGGGTACTAGTTTCGGTCGGTTGTATAACCCTGGATTCCGGGTCCCCCAATCAGGTCGAGGGCAGGCCCCGCCGGAGTACCGGCACCCGGAATGACAATACAAAAAACCCATAAAATTAAACCATGAACGAGAAATTAGCTAAATGGCGGGGAAAAAGCGAACAGGAAAAACACCTGATTGCTCTGGTAGGCGCCTTAGTGGTGACGGCGATCGTTATCCTGGTCGTGATTTCCGGTTATTTTGTCACTATTGGTAAACCGAAGGCAAAGGAGGAGGCCACGGTCAAAGAGACTTCGCCCTTTGTGCTTATCTTTAGTACTTTTCGTGAGACGGCCGGAAAAATCAAAGCGGGATCGGCGACGGTCTGGAACGCGGTAACGCCCGGGGGGATAAGCAGTACAACAACTAATTAAAGCCATGGTCAAAAAAGCAAAAGACGAAGAGACTGTCCCGGCGCGGGCGAATATTATCCCGATTAACATCGTTAAGGAAATGGAAGTTTCCTATCTCGATTACGCGATGTCGGTCATTGTTTCGCGGGCCTTGCCGGATGTTCGCGATGGTTTGAAACCGGTGCACCGGCGCATTTTGTATTCGATGTCGCGTTCGGGATTGACCAGTTCGGCCAAGTATAAAAAATCGGCGACGGTCGTTGGAGATGTTTTGGGTTCTTTTCACCCGCATGGCGATTCTTCCGTTTATGATGCGATGGTGCGCATGGCGCAAGATTTTTCCATGCGCTACCCACTGGTGCAAGGTCAAGGAAACTTTGGTTCCATTGACGGCGATTCGGCGGCCGCCTACCGCTATACCGAGGCGCGCATGTCGCGTATTTCCGATGAATTGTTGCGCGATTTAGATAAGGATACCGTTGATTTTGTTCCTAACTATGATGGTCGCCTGAAAGAGCCGACCGTTCTTCCGGCGGTCATCCCGAACTTGCTCCTAAATGGTACGATGGGTATTGCGGTCGGTATGGCGACGAAAATCCCGCCGCACAACTTGACCGAACTTTTGGACGCGCTTATTTATTTGAGCGATAATCCTGGCGGGACGACCGAAGATCTGATGCAGTTCGTGAAGGGTCCGGATTTCCCGACCGGCGGTCTCGTTTTCAATGAAAAAGATATCAAGCATGCTTACGCTTCCGGGCGCGGCGGAGTTTTATTGCGCGGCGAGGCCGAAATAGTGGAAAACAAAGCCGGCACTTTCCAGATCATCATTTCCTCTATTCCCTATCAGGTCAACAAGTCTGATTTGATTGTGACAATCGCCGACCTGGTCCACGAAAAGAAACTGGAGGGGGTTCGCGATATTCGCGACGAATCGACCAAGGAGATTCGGATTGTCATTGATCTCAAAAATGGCGTCCAGCCCCAGATGGTGTTGAATACGCTCTACAAACACACCGAGCTCGAAACAATGTTCCATTACAATATGCTCGCTCTGGTGGATGGGGTGCCGAAGCTTCTGTCACTCGAATCAATTCTCGAAGAATTTTTGAAACATCGACAAGTGGTCGTGACTCGCCGGACCAAGTTTGACCTGGAAGTGGCCCTGGCTCGCGAGCACATTTTATTGGGACTGAAGATCGCGCTTGATCATATCGACGAAGTGATCAAGACCATTCGTAAATCCGGAACGACCGAAGAGGCGCACGGCGCTTTGATGAAGAATTTCAAGCTGTCCGATTTGCAAGCGACGGCAATCTTGGAAATGAAATTGCAAAAGCTGGCGGGCTTGGAGCGACAGAAAGTGGAAGACGAATTGAAAGAAAAGCAGATACTGATCAAAGAGTTGCGCGGTATTTTGGCTGATCCGAAAAAGGTGCTTAAGATAACGAAAGACGAGTTTATCGCGATCAAGGATAAGTATGGCGACGCGCGTAAGACGCGAATCATTCGGGGCGGGGCCAAGGAGATCAGTATCGAGGATCTGGTGGAGGAAAAGGAGAATGTTCTCGTAGTTACTTCGGGTGGCTATATCAAGCGCACCGATCCGTCCGAATATCGGGCCCAGCGACGGGGTGGAGTGGGCGTAATCGATCTCGACATGAAAGAAGAAGATTTTGTGACGATCTTCCTGAATGCCAACACTCACGATGACCTGCTTTTCTTTACCGACCGCGGCAAGGCCTATCAGATTAAAATGTACGATATCCCCGAGGGTAAACGGGCGACGCGCGGCAAGTCGGCGACCAATTTCCTGTCTATTTCTTCCGATGAAAAGATTACCTCGGTACTGGCGCTGCCGAAGGGGGAGAGGGGAACCGGCAAATCACTGGTTATGGTGACAAAACAGGGTGTGGCCAAAAAGGTATCGGCGGCGGGCTTTGCCGATGTCCGCCGGTCCGGCATTATTGCCATTAAATTAGCCGATGGTGATGAATTGCTCTCGACAATTTGTATGGAAAAGGGCGATGAAGTGATCATGGCGACTAAACTCGGTCAGTCAATCCGTTTCAAGGAAGCGGATATCCGCGAAATGGGTCGGGCGGCAGCCGGTGTTTGCGGTATGAAACTCAAGAAAAGTGACATTATCGTTGGTGCGTACGGTATCAACAAGGGGAACAAAGATAGCGAATATTTGGTAATGATGGCGGGCGGGTATGGCAAGAAAACGAAACTGAAAGAATACAAAACGCAAAAGCGTGGCGGGACGGGAATCAAGACGGCGGAAGTGACGAAAAAAACCGGCGAATTGATGGCCGCGAAGGTGATTGATGCCGAGGATTCGGAAGTAATCGCCGTTTCGAAGGGCGGACAGATTATTCGGACCAGTTTGGCGGAGATCCCGACGCTGGGACGGCAGACCCAAGGCGTGCGCATTATGAAGATGCGGGAAGGCGATACGGTGGCTTCTCTAACCTGCCTTTAGGTCGACCTCCAATTTTGGCGAATTCCGTCGTACCCGCCGCCTACTGGCGCTGGGCACTGCGCTCGTCTTCACTCGCTTGTTGCAAGATAGATTGCGCCTCGGACTTCATCCAAAATTGAAGCTCTTGAATCGAAATATATCTAAGCAAAAAATGCGGGACTCAAATCCTGCATTTTTTGTATTTATCCCCTCCTTTTTAAGGAGGGGTGCCCGTTAGGGCGGGGTGGTTGACCATGTTTGTGTGCAACTCTCCCACCACCCCGGCGAGTACGCCACCCACAGGTCTAATTCTGCTGAATTAGTCCGCGGGCCCGCCTCGCCCCGTCGGGCTCCGGCCTTGCGGAGCTACGCTAGCTCGCTCCTCACCTCCTAAGCTAGGAGGGGATAAAAAAGCCGCCTGGCACAAAAGGTGTGTGCCAGGCGGGGATGGGAGGGGAGCATTTTCGGCTTCATCTTGTGGTCTGACAAGTGATCATAAAATCGGACGGCTGGAGCGATTGTTGCCGAAAGTATTCAGATCCTCCACCTCCCTTTCTTCGAGGAGTCTGTTGAGAGTCGCTACTTCCTCTTGTGAAGTTCTTGCTGATCGCAGAGCTTCCAAGACTTTGTCGGCGAATTCACGGCCATGGCAGGCGATAATCTGTTCCATGGCTCTCGGGTCTTTGAACGACATTGTTAGACCTCCTTTGTGCCTTATCTGTTATTGAATATACATCAATACAATAGTCGGTGACAATGACCCCAAGAGAATTTGTGGATAACTTGGTATAATTTTTGTGGTTAGATGCTACAATATAGAGTAATTATGGCATTTCTCGAACCCGCCTCGGTAATTCCGTATTTCGGCTTGCGGCCGAACATGCATGTCGCCGATTTTGGTTGCGGCACTGGCGCTTATATCCTTGATATCGCACGGGCCGTTTTGCCGAACGGGAAGGTCTTTGCCATCGATATTCAGAAAGATCTCTTGGTTAATCTGAAAAATACGGCTCTTGAGCACAATGTCCGCGATCTGGAATTGTTGTGGGGCGATGTCGAAACTTCGGGTGGTTCAAAACTCGGTGATGAAATGATTGATTTTGCGTTGGCTTCGAACATCTTGTTTCAGACCGCTGGGGGATACAAGGTGGCGCTCGAGATCAAGCGGGTCCTAAAACCGGAAGCCAAAGTGGCGGTCATCGACTGGAGCGACTCATTCGGTGGTTTAGGGCCGCGACCGGTAGATATCGTAAGCAAGGAGGCGGCG
>JAPLZN010000114.1 GCA_026395035.1 Candidatus Vogelbacteria bacterium
ATTGATAATTTTACTGCGACTATGGTGTCCGGTCACGATCTTCAAATTTTTCCGCGGGACACTCAAAAAACCCGCCAGAACCTCCAGGACTCGCGTGTTGGCGGCATTTCTTTCCGCCTTCTCTTTTACGGCAACATTAAACTGATCTTTGGTTACTTTTTCAATCTTCTCCTTTTTGGCGCCTGGCTGGACAAACACCTTGATATACATAAGGGTATTATACTCCAAAAACTGTTCAACAGAAAACCGGTCCTGGACCGGTTTTTTCCGTCAAAATCGGAGAGATTATTTCGACTCGCGATATTTGGCCAAACGCCATAGGGCCACTAAGAGTAGCGCAATCACCGCCCAGAGAATAATGTTGTGAAAGTGCTCGATAAAAGCAATCAAGCCGAGCGCCCGGCGACGAAACGCGAAACCGAGATACATCAAGCCACCAACATAGAGAGCAATGATCGAAAAGTCGTAAGCCAAGAATTTCTTATACGGGATTTTGAGTGTTCCGGCGATTACCGGACCGAGAAAACGAAATCCGATCAAAAATCGCGTAATGATCATCGCCTTACCGATATTATTGATCATCGATCGCTCGTAACGAGTCCAAACTTCCTCGCGAACGCGTTTTTTGAAATACAAAAGATAGCGACTTTCCCGAAAAGCGATCCAATAAAAGAACTGATCGGCCAGAAAAATACCACCCACCGCCGCCAGAAACGCCCAGCCGAAATTGAATTTTCCCAATCCGGCCAAATAACCCAAAACGATGAACGCCGCCTCTTCAGGAATGGGAATAAAGTAACCCAAAGTTCCCGAATAGGCCGCAACGCCTAAATAGGATAATTTACTCACATACTGAATAAAATAAGCAATGGACATAAGAGTCAAAAATCTACTTCGCGACCAACACCCTATCCCCCTCTTTCAGGCCCCCCAGAATTTCCGTTTTACCATCCGGCGTTCGGATGCCGATTGTTACCGCGACGCGCTCTGACTTCTTGTTTCCGAGATCCTTATCGGCAAAATATGACCCGCCATCTTGAGTAATTAAATATGAAGGCAGAAACAAAACATTTTCTTTTCTCGCCGTTTCAATTGAAAGATTGGTGGTTAAACCGCTTTTCAGGTCGGACGCCGAAACTTCAAACGCGACCTTGATTTTATAGTTCACAACTCCGCCAACTACCGTCTCGGCCGGTTCGATATAGATTACTCGGCCGGTCCAATCTTTATCCGAATAGGCATCAATACTCATGTTTACCGGATCACCGATTTTTATTTTACCGATATCCGCCTCGGCCACCTCGGCTTCAACCTCGAATGAACCATCGGACATGACCGTAATCAGATTCGTGCCGGCCGTTGCCGTCTCTCCCATTTCGGCATCCTGTCGAGTCACCACACCATAGATGGGCGAAGTAATCGTGTTCTTGCCAATTTGGGCCCGCAAACTTTGAGCACGGGCCTCGGCCTCCGCCACTCTCGCCTCAGACACCGCCAGGTCTTCACTCGTTCCGGGCGCTTTTTTTAGCGACAATTCGTCACGAGCAGTCGAAAGAGCCTGATAAGCCGTGAGGACGGCGCTAGTCGCCGAATTAATTTGCGCCCTGGCCGAGGCTAAATCGGCGCGAAAGCCGGCAATATCAACGGTCGTATAATAAATGTCCGGGCGGAAAGAATTAACCGCTCGCGACATCATATTCAGAAAATCCCTTACCTGGCTTAGATATTTATCTACTCGAGGATAAACGACACTCCAATCCGATTTAGTACTTAGCGAGTCGTCCAAGATTTTCCAGTTGATCAGGGCCACCTCCAGTTCACGCCGAATCCTTGAGGTCGACTCGGTATCATTGATATTGCCGTTGAAATACTTCATTTCCGCCGCCAACGAGCTGGGGTAATTGAAGAATTGATCGGTATTGTTGCGCACGGCGTCGTCAGCTTGAACAAAAGCCGAATGAAGAGCCTGTCTTAATGAGTCTTCCGCGTTGGTAAATTTAAGCTGGGCCAAATTGACTTCCTCGCTCCGTCCGCCTCGCTTAAGAGCCGCTAATTCCGCTTTCGCGGCTAAAACCGCCGCCTCGGCGCTCGCCAAATCCGAAGACAGATCGCTCGAATCGAGCGCTGCCAACACTTCGCCTGGCACTACGCGCTGGCCAACTCGGACCGGTGCGAACGCGATCCGGCCAGTGCGATCAAAAGACAACTCGGCATTGTGAGCCGGTTTGGTCTTCCCGGTCGTTTGGACTGTTTGAACGAGCGTGCCGCGCGAAACGACAGCCGCTTCAGCGCCATTCCCCGCCCGGGGCCAAAAACGCCACGCTAAAATCAATACCAGCACAATGGCTCCGACAATAATTAGCCGCTTTTGCGAAGTAAATTTCTTAAACATTATTCGATCTCAAACCGCACGGTAACATTGGAAATAATATCGCCCGAACCGGGATTTAAATTAACCACCGTATCGGCCACCGGAGCCGCTCCGCCCTTGGCCATCGTGGAGAAACTTTCCCGAGACATCGGTACGGCCCCTTGTTCATCGATGGAGATAATCCGCCCCACCTTGAAACCGGCGGTTTTGGCCAATATTTGCGCCCGGAGAATCGCCTGCTTGATGGCCAATCCCTTGGCTTGTGTTTGCAGATTGCTGGAATCATCAACTGTAAAAGTAAGTTGCGAAACATTGTTCGCTCCACTATCCACCACGCCGGAAACAGTCTTGTCGGCCTTGGTTAGATCACGAATTTTCACGGAATCGGTTTGGCTCAAAGTATAGCCGACAATCTCCTGCGGCCGACACGGTCGCGCCTCAGCTCCCGGCAAGGGTACCGAACACTGGAAATACTGATAGCGCGGTTCAAGATTATAGGCCACCGTGGTCACATCCTTCGAGTCAACACCCTGAGCCTGAAGGAAGGCTTGGATCTTTCCCGTTTTATCACTAGATTCCTTTTTGATGGCCGCGATATCTTTGCCGCCCTGAATAGTAACACTGTAAGTGAAAAGCGCGACATCATTTTTGGCGGTTATCTTAGACTCACCAGTTACCGCAAACGACCGATAGTTTCCCGGCTGAACACTTTTGGCGTACGAACCAGTATAGACAAAAGCGGCATAAGCGACCACCAAAAGAGCCACTGTCGCCGCAAGATAAAACCACTTTTTCGCCCCTTCTATTTGTTCCATAATAATTAAATTTTTATAGGACCTACGCATTTGGTACATTTCTTCGTTACTGCGCTCCGGTGCTCCCTCAATGTATCTCCATATACATCTCGGTTCGCTCCTCGCTTGTGCCTCGAACTGCATCCAAATGCGTAGGCCCTATTTTACTAATAACAGCCAAGCTTAAACAGAAAACTCGGCAGATCCCTGTTCTTTGAGACCCCGACATTTTAACACACTTTCCGATACAAAAAAAGAGATCGTTGCTATCGCCACGATCTCTCAAGTCTTAATGGGACCTTCAACATTAAAGTTCAATTCTCTCAAAAGAGTGGTCTCCCGAGAGATCGGTCACTCCAACCAGCAACTGAAAATAATCTCGCATTGCCGATACATCCTTGGCGATCCAGCCAATCACTTTTCGAGCCAGTCTCTCCGCTTCGAAGGAGGCCAACACCCGCCGATCTTCTCCGCGAAACTGCCGACAAATGATGAGGACTCCATTATCCACCTCGAGACGGCGCCGATTATGATCGATCATTTTGGTCATAACCGCCACTTGCTCACGCAAATTAGGATGACAGATCCCGAGCACCAGTACCTGATTCAATCGGCGACCGGTCAACCCGGATGAGTCATAGAAACCCACATAGAGACCGGTTTCTTCGTGCGTCTCCACTCTGGGCGCGTGAGATCTTCCCCGCTCTTCGATATATTCGAGATTGCAGGAAAGCATGTAGGACAAGGCCTTAACGATATCATCCGGCTTTCTGGGTAGATACCGTCGAACCAGCTTCGTGAGTTCCGACCGATCGCTTGGATCCAGCTTGGCATACTCACCCATATCCAGGGCCTGCCCGTCTTGATCCCCATGGAGAATCAAGCTTCCGTCGTGGGTCCGCTCCCCCAAAACAATCGGGTAGAG
>JAPLZN010000093.1 GCA_026395035.1 Candidatus Vogelbacteria bacterium
AACAGGGACGAGAGGGGCGAGTGGATATATTACCATCCACCGCTTTTGTCCCGGTCAGACAAAAGTAGCTCCTCATAATTTTTAATAATTATGAGAATATTTCGAGCGATCGGTTTGGGGATGGTAATTATTATCCTCCAGTTCCTCGTACCGACGATTTTCGCCGGCTTCGAGCATACCCTTCTCCGGCTCTTTGCTACGCTGGATATGGTAATGGTGCGGTCTGAATTAGTCATGCAGACAGGCGCTGTTATTCCCAATGCGGATTACCTGATCCCGCGTTAAGTTTTTTAAAGGCTGTCCTCACGGACAGTCTTTAATTGTTTAGTAATACCTCAACACTTTAGTCATCTTCAATACTTAATCCCCTCCTAATTTAGGAGGGGTGGCGTACTCGCCGGGGTGGTATAATCCGAATCAACTTGTTTCAAGACAAATTACAACCGTACCACCCCTAGCCCCTCCTATCCCAGGAGGGGAGAAATACGGATTAGGGTATGAGGGGTTACTTTATTGTCTCTTGACGACCCGGCAATTTGGAGTAGATTTAACCCAGCTATACGCTGAAGTACCACTACGGTCGAGGAGGGTAAGTATGTTCCTGCTCTTTGTCCTGATTGTCACCATTCTGATCATTATCTATCGGCCCTGGACGATGGCCGGGGTCGGACCGATCGGGCTCGTCTTCGCCTTTGGGACGAGAGCCTGGGGTCTGGCGGTTTTTTTCGGGGGAATCTCGGCCGTCGCCCTGCTTTCCCTCTGCTTCACCGATCCAGATATTTTACCATCGGCCCCAAAATACTGGCGATCGGTGAATGGCGTATTTAAGACGCTTTGGGCTCTGTTGGTTCTCGCCGTCGCCAAGGTTATCGACAACCATCCGTGGCTAGAGAAAATGATCGATTGGATCATCCGCGCCTGGCAGAAGTTTAATCTGCCCGGCCGTCTGCGCCGACGTTTCCAGAGACGCCTCGCGGCCGAACTGCGAAAAGAACGCCATCCAGGTTGGTGGGCTCGAACCTGGAACCGGTTCTGGCAAGTTTCCGGCTGGTAACCTAACGGTGACCTGACTACGAGGTTCAATTACCTGTTCCCCCCACCGGGAACAGGTAATTTTTTTATATTTACCAACAAGCGATTGTGGCGGCGAAACCGCCAAGACTATTCGGCAGACGGAGCCACAGAGGAGACCAGACCAACCAATTGCGTCTCGGCCAAAATATGGCCAGTCATCGCCTTCACCAATTCGACCTTGGTCGTCGTATTATCTAACGCGAGATTTGTATCCAACGCGTAAAGTTTGAATTGATAGTGGTGCGTACCGGACGGCGGACAGGGTGCCACGAAACCCGCCTGACCCAAACTGTTTTGCCCTTCGATTGCCCCGGTCGGAAGCGCTCCCGCAGTAATTCCAGTCTCCCCCGCCGAAATATTCCAGACCACCCAGTGCACAAAATCACCGGACGGCGCGTCAGGATCGTCAATAATTACCGCCAAACTTTTTGCGCTCGCCGGAGCCCCGGACCAGGCCAGTGGCGGATGACTGCCGGTACTGCGACAGGTATAAAGTTCCGGCATTGTTTCCCCATCAAGAAAAGCGGGGCTGGTGATTTTCATGCTATTAGGATTAAGTGGATTAATTTTGGGCGGGGCCGGACGAAGAAAGAAAAAAACGGCCACGATGACAATTAGTAAAATTAGCCAGAACCAAACCCGCCGTGATTGGAAACAACAGGTGTTGGGAGTAAAAAGCGCTTTCATAATTTAATTGTACTCGTTACCAATCACGATGACAATATTTAAATTATATTTTTGTCGGCTACGGGTAGCCGATACACAGATAGACGCGAGCACGCGCCCTTTTAGCTACACCACCAAGATGGCGAATGGAGCGCAAATCCGTAGCCAAGACCTTTGACGAGACTTGCAAGCACGGAGGGTAGCAAGCACGCTGTTTTTTGCAAATGACTTATGTTATTTCGGGTGTCTCGCAGCGCGTCGGCGCGAGAGATGAAAAGCGAGCAAGCGTAGCTTTTCATGGCCGGACCGAGCGCAGGCGAGGGAGGCTGGGCCGGAGGACGGTTTTAGTAAAAACCGATCCTAGGGCGCTATCCCAGCCGGGATAGACAGCGACCCGGAAAAAGTATCGCTAAACTTTCTTCGTGGCTAAATACGAACCTGGATCCCGGCCTTCGCCGGGATGACAATACTAAAACAAAAGCTACTTAAGATACGGCCAATAGTTATCACTCTCGCCATCTACCTTAAAAATCGCCACTCCGCGCAAGCCGTATTGTTTCGCAATCCGCACCTTGGCGGCAATGGCCGATGCGTCGGAAAAAGACACGAAACGAACTTTGCCGGTCGTGGTGCTGGTATAGGTCAGGTAGGCCTCGCCGGCGTTATCGCGCCAGATTGGCCGTTTCACTTGGACGGAAAGGGCTAGAAAATCTTTATAGCTCAAACTGCGAATTTGTTCGTAGTCAAAAAACTTCGTCTTGTCGGTGATTTCCAACTCATAACCGTAAGTGGACACACCGAGCATAATCTTGGTCGGACTGATATCTTTCACCGCCAAATCCAATACTTTGCGCACCCAAGTCGGATCGGCAATCGGGTAATAGTAGCCCCCCCGTCGCCGCGCCAGATTCAGTTTGATATCCACCGTTCCCTGGTCGTAGGTCATCAGCCGCACCTGGTCGCAATATTTGTTCAGCGCTTTATAGTCGTTGGCATATTCCAATTTGGCCGGCACCGTCAAGTAACGCGAGGAGGGCGGCGTCCGCGCTTCAATCGTACAGGATAAGGTTTTACCCCGAGCACGCAAATCGGTCCCTAGTTCGCGCAAAAAGAGGGAAAAATACGGACTGGTAGAGGCGAATTTGTTTTCGTAGTCAATATCGATACCGTCAAAGCTGTATTTTTTGACTTCAGCCATGATCGCCGTGATTTGCGCCCGGCGGGTGCCCGTGGCCCGAAGCGTCCGGTCAATGGCCACGCTATCGGTCCAGAGAATAGACGGCAAGATTTTCACTTTTTTCACCCGCGCCACGCGGAAAAGTTCCGGCCAGGGTGCTTCCGCCAGCTTAGCGGTATCCTTCAATTCCCCACCGGCATTTACGGTATAGGAAAAAGGGCTGATTTCCGTCAGCTGTTTTAGGTTGGCCGTCGTTTCGGCCACGCCGGCGGATTTCTTCCAGTACGGAATCCAGGCGGCATATTTTAGACCGGCCGCACTGGCCGGAAAAGCAAAACTGACCAAAAAAGTCACGAGTAAGATTCGTTTCATAGGGACATTATAGCACAAGCAACTGAATCAAAAATATCGGCATTAATCTTTTTTAAATATTATATTTGATGTCGTCCGGGAATATTTTTCGGCGAGCACACATAAAATTCTGCTGAATTTTTGTTCACTCTCGGCGCCTGCGCACCTCCGAGAGTCTCGCCGAAGGATATTCTCTTACGGCTTTCTCTTCTTTAGTGGGTGGAGGTAGTAGCTAGATGGTCGCCCTGCGACAATCTACGGTCATTTGTCGGTCTGGCGAATGACAACCAAAATGCGTTTTATGTTATAGTAAATTTATGACGACAGCTCAAAAACCCAAAAAAGTGGCTATTTTTGACATCGACGGCACGATTTTCCGTTCCAGTTTGTTAATTGAATTATCGGAAGTCCTGGTGGAAACCGGACTGTTTCCGCCGGACGCCCGCCGGCATTACGCGCGGGAATACAAGTCGTGGCTAGAACGAAAAGATTCGTACGACAAGTACATTATGGCCGTGGTGGAATCGTTTATGAAATACATCAAGGGCGTGCCATACAAAGATTTTTTGACCGTCGGTCAAAAAATGATTGTCGAACAAAAAGACTATGTCTACCTCTACACCCGCGACCTGATCAAGGATTTGAAGAAGAAAGATTATTTCTTGCTCGCCATTTCGCAATCACCAAAGGGTATTCTGGATCCGTTTTGCCGCGCCCTCGGTTTCGACAAGGTGTACGGCCGAATCTACGAACTGGGACCGGGAGACTGTTTTACCGGCAAAATCACCGATGAACACCTAATTGCCAACAAAGCGAATATCGTTCGCCGGGCGGTGGAAAAGGAAAATTTGACCTTAAAAGGATCCTTTGGCATCGGCGACACCGATGGCGACATTTCCATGCTGGAATTGGTGGAAAAACCGATTTGTTTCAATCCCAACCAAAAATTATATCGTTACGCCAAACTGCAAGGGTGGAAAGTCGTCGTCGAAAGAAAAGATGTCATTTACCCAATTACAAATTAGAAATTAAAAATTAAAAATGAAACACAGTCGCCTTTAATTTCTAATTTAGTAACCCCTCTCACCTCTCAATAAATTATTAGGCTTGCCAGCATTTAATCCCCTCCTTCGCCAAGGAGGGGTGGCGTACTCGCCGGGGTGGTTGGATCCACTCCCACCACCCCGGCCCTGCTAGGCCACCCCTCCTCAGGCAGGAGGGGAAAAAAACACAATGAGGTTAGGGGTTTCCAAGCTAAAGCTTGTGCTTTTTATTATTCATGGTATCGTAAAAACAGAGAGGAGGGCCAAGCGATGCCCCAAATCAAACTACCGAAACCCCGGCCCAAGCGGGCGGAGGATGTTACCGTGGACCAGGCCGTGGCCGAGCTCAACGCCGAACGAGTTCGTCAAGATCTGAAACACGGTGCCGTGGAAACCATCGTCGTCTTCGATGCTCACGGCAAGCTGAAATGCCTCAAGCGCTACATCGACGCGAAGTTCTTTTTCGCTCACCTGAACATGAACTGTTCAGGTGCCCGCGGCTCGCACACCACCTGTCAGGTATCGTACCCGCGCGACCCCGTGCTGGGTCCGGCCTATCGCCGAGGACTGCTGGTCCAGGCCAGTAGCCTGGGCATCACGGCCAACCCGAGCGATCCGGAGGAAGATTTCTGGATCGCAATCTGTAATGTGCCGCTAGCCGGCGATAGCGATGTCCAGTGCTACCCCTATGATATCCGGGACGAGACACTGCGGATTGCCGCCTAAGTCCGGAGACCGGTCGAAGACGAAGATTCGGCGCCAGCGTACCCCCGCTGGCGCCTTTTTTGTATCAACAAAAATGGTCCGAGAAATTTTTTAGGTTTCTCGGACCAATTAAGTTAGGGTCTCCGCCGTTTCCTTCCTCCTTATTACTGTTCGGGCGAAGAACTAACAACAATGTGAAACAGTCCGCTGGCAGCGAATACCCGCGGGTCCTTCAATCCCAACTCGGATTGTTCGCAAGCCAGAGCGGCATCCCGCAAACGACGAGCCTGGAAACCATGCAGGATACAGGTGTTTTTGGGTTCGCCACAATTGGCACAGTGCTCGGAAAATTTCGCCGACTGATCAAGAAAAAACTCGGCCAGCTCGGCTAAATCTTGAAAACGATAAATCACTGGTTCCTCCTTGGAGAAAAAATGACAAATCTTTCTTAAAATTACGGCAAAAATCTTTCCCTGTCAAAGGATATCCTTTTGGGCCAAGATGTTTAAATAAGTATATTTCCCGCCCGGCGAGAACCGGGATTGCGACAAAACGGTAAATCCGGCATCCGCCAAAAATCTTTCCAGTTCGGCCGGCTGGTAATAAGCAAACAGACGCGGTAAAGGCACGCCGGAACTCTGCCGATAGGTTTCGCCTTCCCCCTCGATCATTCCCAAGGCTAAAATCCCCTTCCCCCTCAACATCCGTGACGCCTCGTAAAGGGCCCGAGGGAAATCCGTTTTTTTAACATGCAAGAAGGCCGTGTAAGCCCACACGCCATCAAAACTTTTTTCGTCGAACGGTAGATGCAAAAAATCACCCTGTACGGAAAAAAGTCCCCGTTTCTTGCTCATGTCCACCATTCGCTGAGAGCCGTCTAAACAGATCACATTGAGACCAGCCGCAAAAAGCAGGGCTCCGTCGCGTCCGGGCCCGCTACCTGAATTCAAAACCCGAGCCGGCTTGGGCAGAAGCACGGCAAAATCATCAATGAACGCCGGCGGAAATTGATCCCAAAACGGAGCGGTTTCCCGATCATATTCCAGCGCTTCCTGCTCGTAAGTTTCGATAGTGAGAGGGTCCATGAATAAGTAGTAAGTAGTAAGTAGTAAGTAGTAAGTAGTAAGTAGTAAGTAGTAAGTAGTAAGTAGTAAGTAGTAAGAAAAATTAAATTAGATTCTTTTTGTTTTCTTAAAGAACCAAAATACAAATAAAATTACCGAGACAATCAGGATTAAGGTGACAATTAACAGTCCACGGCCGATTTTACCCTCAAAAATCGACCAAGCGGTTTTTTGGAAAAATTCCGTTTTGACGAAATAGAGCTCATGCAGAAGCCCGGGAAATGCCGCGAGAGAAAAATCTTCCTGCTCACCGATCGCGAGAACATAACGCTCCCAGTTTTCCGGCGTATTCAC
>JAPLZN010000111.1 GCA_026395035.1 Candidatus Vogelbacteria bacterium
TTTCTGTCGCTGTATCTTTGAACAAGATCAAATTTTTGACCTCTTTTGGTACTGTCTTGACATACTGGCGATAATTCATCCCCTTGTCAGAACCGCCAGAAATGAGGATTATACCAGCCCCTAGGGAAAGGCCCCCCTTAAGGGCTTTTAGGGCTTCCAGGGTAGCTTCTGGAGTGGTCGCCGTGGTGTCGTTGTAATAGCTAATTCCTTGTTTTTTGGCCACTAATTCCAGTCGGCCAGGAACGGGTTTAAAGGCTCCCACCGCCCTTTTGATGGTCCCCTCCGAGACATCCAAAAGGTGTGCCACCGTCACGGCATAGGCAATATTTTGCCGGTTGTGTTCACCCAATAATTTTATTTTCCAGTTGCTTGGCACCACTTCCGCATCCGGGACAACGGCCCTCCCGCCGACTTTTTTATATCTCTTCTGAATTAGTTTTAATACTTCGGATCCACAAACTAATTCATCTCCTTCTCCCTGATGCGAAAAGATCTGCGCCTTGTCGGCAAAATACAAATCCATTGAGTGATAAAAGTTTTGGTGATCCACCATCAGATTCGTAAACACGGCAATGTTGGGACTTTTTTCAATTTCGCCCAAGCTATGCAGGGCCCAGGAATCCAATTCCATCACAATGTAGTCCCCTTTCTTAACATTGTCGAGTAACGCCAAAGTCGACACACCCTTAGTGTTCCCCGCCAGAAAAACTTTCTTCTTGTCGGCTTTTAATATCTCAAAAATAAGCCCGGCCGTGGTCGATTTACCGCGCGTTCCGGTTATGCCGATTGTCATCACGCCCTCCGGCAAATATTTAGCAAACAACGACTCGCTAACAAAAACGGGAATATTATTTTTCTTGGCTTCCGCTAAATAAGGCGAATTCAGTGGCACATTGCCCGGCTGCAAAACCATATCTGCAGTTTGAAAATCTTCCAGACGGTGTTCGCCGAGAACGTACTTAATACCTTTAAATTTTTTTAGTTTATCGAGCGGCAGCTTCAGTTCTCCCGCCGATTTCAAATCGGTAATCGTCAACTCCGCCCCGTGTTTCGCCAAAAAAATCGCGTCGTTGACCGCGCCGCCCAAAAGCCCCAAACCGAGAATCGTAACCTTTTTACCCGCAAAAGGATTGTCCTTCTTCATGTGGCGAGTATAGCAAAAACCTGGCCGGTTTGGAACCTCGCTACCGGCTGGGCAATTTTTAAAAAGACGCTATAATGAAACTGCTAAAACAATGCTCAATCGCCGAACAAAATACCTCCAGATCGCGTTCAATCGCTCTTTCAATGAAGTAAGGAAGATGATTTCGCTTCTTCCGGCCTCGGAGAAGATTCTGATTGAAGCCGGAACGCCATTCATCAAAAACTACGGCCAAAGCGGAATTACCGCCCTCAAGGACTGGTGGAGTCGTAAACTCGGCCAGCCGGGGTATATCGTGGCCGATTTGAAATGTATGGATCGGGGGGGACGAGAAGTCGTGGCGGTCGCCGAAGCAGGAGCCAGCGCTGCCACTTGTTTGGGCCTGGCCCCCACCGCAACAATCGATAGTTTTATTGACGAGTGCCAGAAGGCCGGAATTGATTCAATGGTCGACATGATGAATGTCGAGTTTCCGTTCGAGGTACTACAAAAACTGAAGAAACGCCCGACCATCATTGTCCTACACCGCGGGGTCGATGAGAACGAAAAGAACCGCGAAAAACGCCTGCCCCACGAACAGATTCACCGAATCAAGGGAACCTACAACGATGTCCTCGTCTCCGTCGCCGGCGGGGAAAATTCGCGCGATGTGATCCGTACTTTTTTCAATGATGCCGATATCGCCGTTATCTGGCGATCTTTCTATGATGCGCCAGAGAAAACGGCGACTCTGACCGAAGAATTTCTTAAATTATCCAAATAAATGAACGACGATAAAAAACAAGGAAAATCTTTTATCTGGCAAATCGTCTTCGCGATTGCCTTCGTCGCTTTTAGCGAAAATATGCTTGCCGGCGTTGTCGTCTTACTCATCGCCGTTCCACTTTTAATCGGCGCACGCGGCAACAAGATTGTTGCCTACCTGAAAAAGAATACCCAAAACATAAATCCCCCGATTAAAGATGATCTGTCGCCAATCGTCGATAAGTTTTTCAATCTATTTTTGCCGCAAAAATCGACCCGACTGGAAAAGCGCAAAAAATATCTACACATCGCTTTAAACAGCACCCTGGAAGAGGCCACAGAAATCATCGGTCTGCTACCGGCATCGGACCGAATTTTGATCGAGGCCGGAACCCCGCTGATCAAAATCTACGGTACCGAGGCGATCTCGACAATCAAACAATACGCCCCGGCCGGAACCTATATCGTGGCCGACAATAAATGCGCTGATCTGGCTGAGCGCGAGGTAGAACTCATGGCAAACGCCGGAGCCAGCGCCACCACCTGCCTTGGAGTAGCCCCGGTTGAAACGATTAATGAATTCGTCGCATCTTGCGAAAAACACGGCATCGACTCGATTATCGATATGATGAATGTCGAAAGCGCCCTGGCGGTCCTCAAAAAACTGAAAAAATTGCCCACGGTCGTCATGCTCCATCGCGGGGTCGACGAAACTGAGTTTTCCAAAGAAAAGCAAATCCCCTACTATCAAATAAAACAGATCAAGGGTTCTTATAATGTTCTCGTGGCCGTGGCCGGCGGAGACAGCCTAAAAGAAGTCCAGCGCGCCCTGTTTAATGATGCCGATATCGTCGTCGTCTGGAAGAGCTTCTACCAAAAAACAAATGAAACCGCCCAACTGGCGGCTTCATTCCTGAAAGAAGTTAAGTAACTATTTGATTTTTACGCTTGGAGCAAAAGCCTTAAGTCCCTCCATAATTTCAACCGGCAAAGCGAAGATTACTGTCTTGGACGGATCCGGGTTGATTTTTTCGATTGTTTGCAGAGTCCTCATGGAAAGACCGCCTGGAACGGCACTCAGAGCGGAAGCGGCTTGTGCCAGCCGTTCGGACGCCTGGAATTCGCCTTCCGCGCGGATGATAATGGCCCGGCGTTCTCGTTCCGCTTCGGCCTGTTTGGCCATCACCCGCTTCATATCCGCCGGCAATTCGATGTCCTGGATCTTGATGTCGGTCACCAA
>JAPLZN010000066.1 GCA_026395035.1 Candidatus Vogelbacteria bacterium
GTGGCAGGCCCGACTGGGATCGGCGGCCACCAGCCTGTCCGGCACTCTGACTGCCGTCCGCACCCACTTCGGCCTCGATCCAGCCTGGATTAAGGCTCGTAAGTGGTACGCCGTCGGCACCGCCTTCCTGTTTCTATTAACCCTTGTGGTTTATGAAATCTGGATGAAAGGCGAGCTCCGGACGGAAGTGGCGAAGTATTCACTACTCGCCATTCTGGTCGGACTTGTCATTCACCTGGCCCTCGTCGCCACCCTACCGCGCGTTGGCGTCGTCCTGGCCCTACTGGTATTCGTCTTCGTCGCCATCATTTCCGGCGCGAGTTCGAATATTCCCCCGCCGGGACCGCCCCCGCCCCCGCCACCACCGTTACGGACTCAGTCCGATCCGGTCGTGCTGGTCCGCGGTGGCACTTATGTCCGGATACCAGGTGTTCCCCCCATCCCCGGAATCAGTTTCAACTGGGACGAGGATGGGGCGATCTTCGACCTGATGGACCAAAACGGCGTCGTGCATACGCTAAAGGACGGTGATCGGGAGCATCTTCCCCTCACCTACCTATCGAGCGGCACTTATCAGGTGAAGCTCAACAAGCAAACGCCGAAGCGTATCGAGAAGGCGCATTTTTGGATCCAGTGGTAGAAAGGTGTAGCCATATGACTGTAATCAAAAGCGGAAACCCCCCCGGGTTTCCGCTTTTTCTTTTTCCGATAGTAGACTTCTTTCTAACGAATACTATTGATCGTCGTGATGAGCAGATTTAACAGCCCGAAGACCGAAACCATAATCACCAATCCGACTAATCCCCACCAAAGATGTTTCTTTCCTTCCTCAGTGGCGCCCTTTTCGCCGTAATCGCGAATGAACTTAACAACGCCCCAAAAGAAATAGACAATCGCCAGGAGAAATAACAGAAGCACGAATGGACGAAGAATATTGGCTTTGATCTTCGCGAGTTCGACTATCTCTGCTCCATAAGCGATTGGAAACATGTTTATTGCGGAATGAGCGCGCCGGGAGTGATAACCGTATTGGCGTTCTGGCCAGTACCGGTTCCGAGAGTCTGTCCGACCGCCGCCACCAAGCCCCAAACAGAAGCCATCACAAACAATGCCACCACACCCCAGATCATGATTGCCTTGCCCTGTTTCTCCTCCGCGGCATTACCGCCAGCGGCTGCTCTGATGTATTGAATCAGACCCCAGATGAAATACAGAAGTGCAATCGTCATCAAGATCGGAACAACGGAATTCAACAACACCTTAACCTGACTGATGATATTAATCGCCGCCAGGGCTCCAAGAGGAGCGATACTTAAAGCGATACCGGCTACTTTGCTTAGATTCTTTTTCATAATTTAATTAAACTAATAAATTTTTAATCGACTTTATAATTAATATTGATCGACACGACAATAATTTAAGGGAGAACATGTCCACTAGGGAGGTAGCACGATGGCCGACGGTACAGTTTGATTGTCGAGACCAATCGTAAGCACTATCGAAGCAACCAAACCCCAAACCGCGACCATCACAAACAAAGCAATCACTCCCCAGAACATCAAATCCTTTCCTACTTTCTTTTCTTTCTCGGATAAGCTCTGGATGTATTTTACCATACCAAAGAAAAACACAATAACGGCAACTGTTAATAAGATGGAAACCAGGGGCGCAAAAATCTGAGTGCGCATATTGTTTACCAGTCTTAAAAAAGTAAGTGGTGCTGCCGCCGGCGGCCCGCTGGCCAGCGCGAGCGTCGGAAGTAGGCCGACAAAAAAGATGAGAGATTTTTTCATGGTGTGGTGATACTGGTAACCGTGTTCTGTAAGAGGGCAACAATCACACGCGATCCGATAATAATCGCCGCGCCAACCATCACCCATTTGAAACCCTCGTGCGCCTTGGTAATTTCCGCCGGCTTGCCTTGCGCCGTAATATACTTAAAACCGACCAACAAGATGCCGATAATCACAATCGGCAAGCCAACCTCGATGATGATGTTCAAGATGAGCTGTAGGAGCGCCGGAAAAGTGTTGGCCTTGATCGGATTATTAATCGACACCGGTTTTTGAACACCAGTCGCCGCTCCCGCCAAGACTTGCCCCCCCGTGAAAATCGCGGCTAGCACAAGCGAAAACAAAATCGATCGTAGTTTGGATTTCATATGGTCACTGGTTAACTCGGCTGCGTAAATTATAAAAATCGCTATTCGGAACAGCCGGCGCGTCTCCCGTAAGACCCCAAACAACCACCTTAACTAAGAGATAGGCGCAAAGAATAAGCGCCAACCCGATAAACGCCTGCAGAATACGATCCTTCCAGATCTTGCGCGCGGTCGGTTCATCGCGATGCCAGACCAATTCCAGCCCGCCAACGATAATCGCCAGGGTCATCAGGGGAATACCGAGATCAAAAGCGACAAATCGAATGACATTATTGATCAAGATATAGAGATCATTCCAGGTGCAGGGCGTGGCCGATATTCCGCCGGCCGCGCCGGAACCGCCGCACGGGATAATCGTCGAGGTCGCCGCCAAACCCGCCAGAGGCAGAGTCAGCAATAGAAGTAAGATAATGGTTCGGAACATATTTAACGAAGATATAATAAATTGATATTACCGGTCGCCGCATCAATCGCCGCCGAAACAGGCGTTTGACTGGTTTGCACATTCTCCATCATTGTCTGCAATAACCCCCGGGTCCGACCCGGATCAGGATCAACCCAAGACCGCGCAAACACCGCCGAATTGTACAGCGCCTGTCTTAATGGATCGGCTTGCCCGACAAAAAGAAGATCGCGACGGGCCGGCGGCAACGATAGCATTTCCGCCAAACTGGACAAATTAGTCGCTTGCGCCAGCACCCCGGCCGCCAAAAACGCCCCGGCTTTGTTTTTGGAATTCCCCGCAATCGCCACTCCAATGAAACGCCCGTAGGTTGATCGCTTGGTCAGATCTTTTTGCGGAACCGCCATGATATCTATATTCAAATGTGGGTTTTTCCCCTGCAAATCTACCAATTCACTGCCAAAGCCGAAATAGGTGGCCGCTTGGCCGGCCGTAAACATATCAATGTCTTCGCTAACGGATCGATTCCAAACATAGGTCTCGAGCGCTGGATTGGAAAATTGCAAGTAAAAATTCAGGGCGGCTTCGGCTGGGGCCGGTTGGAAACCCAAATTATCACGCAAAATAAATTTATATCCCCCGTCACCGCCGGCCGCCGTAAGCGGATTCCCCGCCTGAAAAGTCAAGGCCGAATAAATATACTTGGCGTTCTTAATATTCTCGAATTCCCCCAGCGCAGCGGCGGTTCGACGAAAATTACCTCGGTCGTCCCGTTCGGTTAAAAGCGGGATCGTCTTCAAAAAATCATTCCAGGTCTTCGGGGCCACGACAATCCCGGCCGAGGTATAGGCACTGCGATCGTAATATAGAACCAGCGGATCAACTAGAAGCGGCATAATACGGATACTCGAACTGCCGGTAAAAACCTCCGCTCCATCGACAAAGTTGTTAATAAAATCCCGTTGTGGGTACAGGGCAAAGGGAATCTCCGCGATCTTCCCCTGTAGGCGATTAAGCATATCTTGATCGGCGAAGAAAATATCCGGACCGCTCCCGCGCGCAAAAGCTTCGATCAGATCGTCAAAATAAGTTTCCGGCGGTTTTATTTCATATTCAAACTGAACCAACCCCTTGTTCGCCTCATTTAGATCCTTAAAATATTTTATCAGACTTTCTTCCTGAAACGACGACCACAAGACAACCGTCGGCACCTGGGCGCCACCGGTCAATGAGAAACCGCCAGGAATAATGCCGGCAAACATCAGTATGGCAATAATAATGATTATGCCGGAGACAATGAATAGAATCAGTTGAAAAGTCGTAGTGTTATGCATAAATTAGCGTTTGAAAAGCAAACCATAATGATGATCACCGGCGGGAAACT
>JAPLZN010000054.1 GCA_026395035.1 Candidatus Vogelbacteria bacterium
GGCCCCGCGATCAACCCGATGATTAAAATCCTCAATATCGTGGCGCTATTGCTGGTTTCGTTGATGATGTAGCCAGAAAAGTAGTAAGTACTAAGTTGTAAGTAGTAAGTAAATACAAAAAACCGCCGCGTGCTCACCCGAGCCGCGGCGGTTTTTTGTTGCATTTTTTTGTTTGAGCGAGAAGAAAACCGCACTCCGGGTCCGTTTTGTCAATCTTGGCGCGTCCGGAGTAACGCCGTATAATGGGCCCAGGAAGAAATTCCCCTTGTTTACAAGAAGAAGTTAACCAATATCATTATGAAATCTAAATTCGCCATTGTTTTGATGTTATTTTTAGCCGTTATAGCTCTTCCGACACTGTCTTTGGCTGCCAAAAAGAAAGACAACAAGGAAGGTAATCAAGTCGCACAAAAAGAAAACCTCCAGGAAAATCGGGGAGGCGATAAACAATTGAGTGGCACGACGACCGCCACCACAACAAAAAACGAGGACAAGAAGGAGGGGGCCAGACAGAAAATCTTCCGCTTGGCCGCCGGTCTCGAGAAGAATATCGCCCGCCAGATTGCCCAGGTTAAGAATATCATCGCTCGCCTGACCGGCAGCGGTTCGATTGTCGCTAAACTTGATGCCGCCCAAGTAAACACGACGGCAATCAGGGCTAAATTAACGGAAGCCAGCACTCTGGCTGACAAAGCCCAGACCGAGCTTAGTGTCGCCCGCGCCGCCATCGCCTCGTCGACCAGCTTAAGCGCCTCAACAACCGTTCAAATCCTCAAAGCCAGGGTAACCGAGGTGCGCAAACAGCTGGCCTCCGCCCATAGCGATGTTAAATTAGCGATCAAAAAGGTTCAAGAAGCCCGCAAGCTCATAAACCAAATCCCGGGAATTAGGATGATCGAAGCCGGCCAAGCTACCTCGACGACCGCCACAAGCACCACGGCCACCGGAACACCGGCCACCACCACTAATAGCAATTAATATCTAAAATTAGAAAAACATGGCCAACTATATTGAAGAGGAGCAGGGTGGTAAGGGGGCGCTGGCGATTGTCATCGTAATCATCGTCCTCCTCTTAATCGGTGGCATCTACGCCGTCAATTCCCAGAAAAGCGGGTCGGACAATGTCGCCAGTTCCACCGACCAGGTCGCTTCCCCCGAAGGAGCACTGTCCCTTTCGACCGGCTTAAGCGACATCGACCAGGATATGAAGAATCTCGAGGCCAACACCAGTCAAGCCGATCTCGACCAGCTGGAAAAAGAGATTAAGGGACTTTAGACAATGATGAATGAGGGATGATGAGTGATGAGTGATGAGTGAGAAATGAGGAATAAAGAGTAAAAAAATAGAAAGACAGCAAAACCGCCCGATGGGCGGTTTTGCCTTCTGAATTCCGCATGTCATTCTTCACTCATCACTTATCACTCATCACTGTTTTTTGTGGTCTTGCCATTTAGCCCAAAATGAGTTAGTATCATGGCCTAAATAGACCCATTTTTAGTCTTAACCAAGCAAACAATGACCGTAGAAATCAAAAAATTAGAGAATTCGGAAGTTGAGATTACCGGAGAAATTGCCGCGGCCGATTTTGAGTCGTTCCGCCAGGGAGTTATGGAGGAATTCCGGCGTGACCTTGAGGTGCCCGGCTTTCGCAAGGGCCATGCGCCGGACAGTGTCATCAGCGAGAAGGTCGGTAACGAAAAGATTCTTTATGAAATGGCCGAACAGGCTTTGTCTCATTATTATCCCGAAATCGTCAGGGAAAACAAGTTGGATGCCATTGGCCGACCGGAAATTACCATTACCAAGATTGCCGCTGGAAATCCGCTCGGGTTCAAGGTCAAGACCGCCGTCATGCCGGAAATGAAACTGCCGGATTATCAAAAAATCGCCAAGAAAGAAAACGCCAAGCCGGCCGAACCGGCGGAAGTAACGGAAACCGAGATTGACGAGGTAATTAATGAGATTAGAAAGAACCGCGCCCACGATAAATACCACGCGGACGGACACGAGAATAAGGAAGGCGAAGAAGTCCCCCTACCGGAATTAACCGACGAGTTCGCGAAGACGCTCGGTAATTTCGAGTCGGTCGTCGACCTGAGAACCAAGGTCGGAGAGAATGTCGGACTCGACAAGAAACGGCGAAACGCCGAGAAAAAGCGACTAACCATAATGGAAGAGATCATCAAGGGATCGACGGTTGATCTCCCGCGCGCCCTTATTGAAAGCGAACTCGGAAAAATGGAACACGATATGCGGGCTCACCTTGAATCAATGGGACTTAAATTTGAAGATTACCTGTCCCATCTGAAAAAAACAATCGAAGAGATGCGCCAAGACTGGGAGCCGGAAGCGATCAAGCGCGCCAAATTCGGTTTGATCCTGACCAAGGTCGCCGAAACGGAGAAGATCGAAGCTGATCCAAAAGAGCTCGAACATGAATCAAAACACCTACTGGATCAATACCAAGATGCCGACCCTGAACGGATCCGCGCCTATATCGAAGGAATGCTGAAGAACGAAGCCACCTTCAAATTCTTAGAAAATTGCTAAATTTTCTAAGAATTTGAAGGAAAAATGTAGAATGAAAAATGAAAAATAAGAATTCTTTCATTTTTCGTACCTTTATTTTTCACTTTTCACTTTTCACTTTTCATTTGACATTTGACATTGAGTCTAACCACTAAACTTAATATAATTAAATAGTTATCCGCTTAACCACCAAACTTATGCTTATTCCCACCGTCATCGAGAAGTCCAGTATGGGCGAGCGCGCCTATGACATTTACTCGCGTCTGTTGCGCGACCGAATCGTCTTTTTGGGCGGTCCGATCGACGACAATGTCGCCAACATCATTATTGCCCAACTCTTATTCCTCGAATCGGAGGATGCCAAGAAGGATATTACTCTCTATATCAATTCTCCGGGCGGATCGGTAACCGCCGCCATGGCGATTATCGACACTATGAACTATTTGGGGGCGCCCGTTTCAACGGTTTGCGTCGGCATGGCCGCCTCCGCCGCAGCCATGATCCTGGCCGCCGGTACGAAGGGCAAACGGTTGTCTTTGCCAAACGCTGAAGTCATGATTCACCAACCCCTAGGCGGGATCGAGGGTCAGGCCGCCGATATCGCCATCACCGCCAAGCACATTCTGCAAACGCGCGATAGTTTGAACAAAATGCTCGCCGCCGCCACCGGTAAACCACTTTCACAGATCGAAAAAGACACCGACCGCGATTTCTTCATGACCGCCAAGGAAGCCAAGGAGTACGGCATTATCGACGAGATCATCGGAAAAAAGAAGTAAGCCAGTGACAAATTGACAGGTACTCCTGTCATCCCGGACCGCCCGTACTCGGGCGACGATCCGGGATCCAGTAAGACGAGTGACGAATAAAAAAAGACTTCTTGAATTGTCATCCTCGGGGCCGACGGTACTCCGGAGGCAACCGGGGATCCAGGACATGATTCCTAGATTCCCGCCTGCGCGGGAATGACACAATACAAAAAACCGCCAATGACGGTTTTTTGTATGCGAATTTCATGGTCTAAACTTAATTCGTCATTCGTAATTCGTAATTTTTTTAGTTGTCCCTTGTCCGCCACCGCCATCGTTATATAATTAACCTGGACTAATTAATAGCTTAAACAAACAAAATGGAACCAAACGAATTAACCAATCCTTCATCCGCTCCCGCGACCACCATTGAACCAGTCTCGATGCCAATTGCTCCCACCCCGATAATCGAACCAACACCGATGCCAACCACGGCTCCCAGCCAAGCGTCACCGGTACCAGGACCACTCGTCCAACCGACAACCGAAGGACGATCGCTGATGTTTTGGGTGATAGTCTTGATTATTATTTTGGCGATCATCTATTTCGGCTACTCGGCCTTAAAATAAAACCGATTTTGTGTCCTAAAATAGCAACCGCAAAAAGCGTTCGGCTCATTCCGGGCGTTTTTTGACACCCCAGGGAACATCTGATACTATGGTATTATTCTTATTAAAATATGTAACCGTACCGTTCCTTTCCGAAAATTACTGCTGAATTAAATTAGATTATCTTGGCTCGTACCCTAAAAAACCTAGCATTTAAGCCAAAAAACTGCCGCTAAAAGGCAGGAGTCTAAGCGTGTGATTTTTCAGAAAGGCGGTGCTTAACCGCTATGAATTTAGTAACTGTAGTATTTATCACCGGCGTGGTGGGAATCTCCGGCATCGCGATCGGCTATTTCCTGCGCTGGCTCGTCACTTTGGGACAAAAGGGGTCCATGGAATTGACCATCAAGCAGGCCATGCTTGAAGCCAAGGACAAGGCTCAAAAGATTACCGACCTGGCCGAGCATGAAGCCGCCCGGCTGTTGGAGGAAGCCAGGCGCCAAGAGCGGGAAAAGGATGCCCAGCTAAAGAAAATGGAGGAACGGCTGGTCAAAAAAGACGACTTGCTCGACCAGCGCCAGACCGATATTGATCGCGAAGCCGAAAATATCAAAAGAAAGATTGAGGAGGTCAAAGAGATCAAAGAACGGGTTCTCGGGATGGAGGAAACCAAGAAAAAGGAGCTCGAGCGGGTAGCGCGCCTAACCGTCGAGGAAGCCAAAGAAGAGCTGGTCAAAAAGATCGAACGGGATAACGAAGAAGATCTGTCCGTCCGCTTGCGCAAAATGGACATGATCGGCGCCGAAAAAATGGAACAAAAAGCCAAGGATATCCTCTCCTCGGTTATTCAGCGTCTGTCCACTTCGACCGTACCGGATGTCATGTCTACCACTGTTGATATACCCTCAGACGACATCAAGGGTAAGATTATCGGCAAAGAAGGCCGGAACATTCGGGCTTTTGAAAAAGCCACCGGAGTAGAAGTGATTATCGACGATACACCAAATTCCATCGTCCTCTCGTCGTTTGATCCGGTTCGCCGGCAAATCGCCCGCGTCGCCCTGGAAGAATTGATTCGCGATGGACGCATCCAGCCAGCTAAAATCGAAGAGCTCGTCGCCAAAGCCAAGGAAGAGATTTCCAAGATCATCAAAGAAAAAGGCGAGGCTGCTGTTTACGAAGCCGGCGTCTTCAATCTGGACCCGCGCATCGTCATCATTCTCGGTCGTTTGCATTTCCGCACCAGTTATGGCCAAAATGTTCTACAACACTCGCTCGAGATGGCTCATCTTTCGGGCATGCTGGCCGAAGAACTGGGTGGTGATGTACAGATCGCCAAAGCCGGCGCGCTCTTGCACGATATCGGCAAGGCGATTGACCACGAAGTGTCCGGTACTCATGTGGAAATTGGCAAACGGATCCTGGAAAAGTTCAACGCCGATCCGCGTATCGTGAAAGCGATGCAGTCGCACCACGAGGAATACCCCTATGAAACACTAGAGTCCGTTATCGTTAAGGTCGCCGACTCCATTTCCGGCAGTCGCCCGGGTGCTCGCCGCGATAGTATCGAGAATTACCTCAAGCGCCTGAAGGACCTCGAAGACATTGCTAATTCCTTCACCGGCATCGAAAAATCCTACGCCATCCAAGCCGGCCGTGAACTGCGCGTCTTTGTGCGACCGGACGATGTCAGCGATCTGGAAGCACGAAATCTGGCCCGCCAAGTCGCCCTGCGTATCGAAAACGAACTCAAATACCCCGGTGAGATCAAAATCACCGTCATCCGCGAGAGTCGAGTGATCGAATTCGCCCGCTAGCGCTACCCGATGCGAATCTACGAATGAATGCGAATGATACGAATGGCTACGGATAATTAAATCTCACAAAAAAGCCCCACGAGTGGGGCTTTTTTGTGTGTGGGGAAACTTTGTTTGGGCTAGAGCGTTTGGATGCAAACCGAGGCGTAAGCGAGGCTCGCGACCAAGCTGTACGAAATGGTACTGCGCGGGAGCGAACGAGCGAAACAACGAAGGTGTGCGCCAAACGAACAGTCCAAACTATTTGACGGCGTCTTTGAGGGCCTTAGCGGCGCGAAACTTCGGCACATTCATCGCCGGTACATTGACCGCCTCGCCAGTACGCGGATTGCGCGCAGTGCGCGCGGCCCGAGTCTTGGTGGAGAAGATCCCCAGACCAGCAATAGATACTTCGCCACCCTTTTTAAGGGTTCCGACAATGCTGTCGAGCATAATATCGACGGCTTTCTCGGCTTGCGCCTTGGTACCGCCAATCGTCTCATGAATCTGATCGATGATCGCTTGTTTGTTCATGGCGTTATAACTTCCAATTTTGGCGCATTCCTTTTTCCCTCGGACTGCATCCAAAATCAAAAGCATTAATATATTAATAAACGACCTAATACCATCTCCAATTAACTTCTTAGCACCAAGGATTGAAAATTTCGGCTACGACTTTGAGAAAAATTCTTGCAGTACCTCGGTACAGCTCCAATTTTTGGTCTTACGGGCTACAAAATGCAGATATTTTGGTATTTTTCACTTTTCATTTTTTGCATTTTCAGCTGACTGTGACTAAACAGTCAGCGATAAACAGACTGCGAAGCCGAAGCAGACTTTTTCCTCTAGCCATCCACCCACATATACGAAAAGTAGTCACCTCAAGATTTGTTCTACAGAGAGCGTCTCGGAAGCGCGGAGGCGCTGAGAGTCAGCGCTTTTTCAGCAGAAAAAGACGCGTGCTCGAGGGAGGACAAATCTTGGGGTGAGTTTCAATACCTCTCCGTATACTCCTTAAATTTATCCATCAAATATTTCGTATTCTCCCCCACCTTGCCATGACCAATCTTTTTCCCGTCTACCTGCACCACTGGCATAATCAATTTATTCGTCCCGGTGATAAACGCCTCGGACGCCGATTCCAATTCCGACACCTTCACTTCGCGTTCCTCCACTTTGAATTTCCCCCGGGCCAGTTTTAAAATCAATTTGCGCGTAATTCCTTTCAAAATGGCCTTTTTCGCCGTAATCAGCGTCGCCCCCTTAAAAATGAAGAAATTGGAAGTCGCCCCTTCTAAAATTTTATTATCAGCTGTAAATAATATTTCGATTGCCCCCTTTTTCTCGCGCGCGCCAATCAAGCGAATCGCCCAGATGTAATTATTATTTTTCGATTCCGGCAAGAGCCGTTGATAGTCAAAATTCATCATTTTCGCCCCGTCGCGATAAAGTTTTTTCGGAAAATCATAGATATCTTCCAGTAAAATCGCGAAGGTCGGCTTCTTGTAAATCATTCCGTCGTCGGTCGGCCCGCCGGTCAGGACTAAGCGAATACTGTAATCGGTCTTACTGCAACCATTTTTCTTGGCCAGAGCGTATATTTCCTTTTCAATCAACTTCTGGCTAACCGGGACCTTCAAATTCAGAGCCTTGGCCGAAGCCGTAAAACGCTTAAAATGTTCGTCCCAATGGAAAATTTTACCATTATAGGTACGCAAAAAATCAAACACCCCGTAACCACGCAACAATCCGATATCGTTCACCTGCACCGCCGGCTTGTTTATCTCCTGCACCTTGCCATTCAGCGAAAAATATTTTTTCATCCCGTTAGTGAATTTTTAGACCAGTAATTTTTGCATTATATCATACCCCAAAAGACCGCCAGTCTGGCGGTCTTTTGGGGTATGTGGTGCGGGATGGGAGAGTCGGCTTCACCTCTCAACTTGCCGTCGCAAGTTTCGGGCTACACCACAGGGGTACTTCTATTTTTATGAATAAAAATAAGTCGGCCACCAGCTCGCGGTTTCGCCTACTGGCGAAACATCGCTCCGCTGTTCGACTCTCCACGCAAGACGCGCAGGCCCCGCACAAAAAACGGCCAATGCCGTTCTTTTTTTGTGCGGGCACCGGGAGTCGAACCCGGACTTACTGCTTGGAAGGCAGCCGTACCAGCCGTTATACGATGCCCGCTTTGTCTGTCGCCACCTTAATTGACGAAAGAATCCTTCTGTGAAGAAAAACCCCTAGACTCTTATCTCCGCAACACTTTGCCGTCAAATGAGCCGTTCCGTAAGGAAGCTTTCCTTGGTGATTTTTCATTTTCCCTGTTCTGCGGTCAATACTGGTCTTGTGAAACTGCGACCTAGGTATGCCCGTATTCTTAGCCCAATAGTCTAGACACTTCTCAATATCCGAATCCGGATATAGGTGAATTCTAATGGAAATGTTGCTATTTCGCAATCCGTAGACCTTTTTCAGCCATATTATAGCTAACTTAACAACCTCAAGGTCAGAGTTCACCACCCGAACCATAGGAGTCTTTGAACCCTCCCCCATATATAGCCCGAGACCTAAAAAGAACAGCTCCCGCTCAGACATTTTTCCTCCAACATCCTTCTCTGCGGCAATTAGCGCATTTGTTTCAGATTCTATCCGAATTCTGGTCCGAGCTAGAGAACTCAACTCTCGAGCATGCTCAAATCGCTTTAAAACTATTTCGTTTGGTTTATAGGGCACACTTCTTAGCCAAAGAGTCAAAGTACTCTTTGAGACATTTAATTCCCGTTTGATGTCAGTATAGGAACAGCCATTTTTTCTTAATTCGATTGCCCTATTTTTTAAAATCAGTTTAGTCATATCTTACACTGTAATTATATAATGCCTGTTCGATAGTACCAGTGGATAAGTTTGACAACTCCCCCATCCCACACAAAAAAATCGCCATCCGCTCTCCCGAACTGGTGGCGATTTTTTCTTGGCGATTTTTTAGACACTATTTGGCCATCTCTGTCGCCGCCAAAAGAAAAGACCCTAGACCATGCGGGTCGTTATCTTTCTTTTTGTTAGTATAATAATCATTCAAATTACTGGAAGCGGTTGTGCCAATTACAATGTCTTTTACGGTTACCTTACTCCCCCGCAAGATTGCTTTCGTTTCCAACCCCTTCCATCCTTTCTCCGCGGTCGTTTGATAGCTAGCGGCTAAAAATCCCTTATGGACCGCTCTCGCCAGGGCGTAGGTGAACATACTGCTTCCAGAAGTCTCCGTCCAATTTTTCTTTTCCGTCGGCCGATCCAGTATTTGATACCACAAGCCAGCGCTATTCTGATTTTTCGCCAAGGCTTCGGCCTGCTTATTCAAAATAGACAGCAGGGCTGGCCGATCCGGGTAATTTTCCGGCAAGTATTCCAGAAAAGTGACCAACCCCATTATTGCCCAACCGTTCGCTCGCCCCCAATAGGCGGGGATTATTCCACTGCTTTGGTCCCAAGCGTGATGAAACAGGCCAGTAGCGCTATCCTGAAGATGATCCGCGTGGACAATGAACTGTTTCGCTCCCTCCGCGAAATATTTTTGGTCACCCGTCGCTTTTCCTAGCCGGCCCAAAAACGGTCCAACCATGTACAAGGTATCAGCCCACAACTGATCACCACCGGCATGCACCATCCCGCCGTCTGATAAATGCCTGGACTGGAAAACTTTCTGCTCCGCCAGATTTTTTGCCCCCTTCAAATACCGCCCATTATGGGTCTTTTCGTAGACAGAAAGAAGGATCATCCCTTTTAGGACATTGTTCGCGTCAACACTGGAAGAATTTGATAGGATCTTTCCATTTTTATCCGTAATGGCATCGGCATATCTTTGCAAATAGTTATCCGTCCCGACCAGTCCGAATCGCGTGGCCGCCGCCTCCACGCCAATCACGGCTAAAGCCCGGGTATAATCAACATCCCGACCGGAAGCAACCGGCGGATAGCTGTTCATAATATTCGCGGCTAACGCCTTGGCCAATTGCCCCGCCCGATCAGAACCGGGTTCCGAACAAGTCGTTTTTTTAATGAGATCGATCGTCGCTTGATCGAGCTTGCCAGTGGACACTAAACGATACTTCTGCTGGAAAGCGATCAGGTAGGTACGGGTTCGGCGACTAAAAAACCCATCGGGAATAAAATCCGTTAATCCTAAGTCAGCTTTTAAATAGTTTTGTAATTTAAGAACGGCCGCCTGTTGAACCGGCCCTTCCCCGGCACCAAGCTCCAGGGGACCGGCAAACTCCAGACAGGTCGCCGACACAATAGTCACCCAACCAAACAATAAAACAAAAACAATTAAGTATTTTTTCATTTTGCTTTTATTATTGTTTTTATTATATGCCAATTATAATTATTGTCTAAGGGGACGCCACTAAAGCCAATGACCACAATCCACCAAAAACCAACCGAAACGGTAACCTAAGATTCCTGCCCGTGCAGGAATGACACAAAATACAAGATTGCTTCGGATAACCTCTCAATGACAATACAGAAACAAAAATACAGGTCCGAATTTTCGAATCTGCATTTTCATTTCTAATTTATAATTTTTAATTTCTAATTACTCTTAATCCCCCTTGCTTTCCGCCGCGCTTCCGATTCATCCAGGATACGCTTGCGGATGCGGGCGTTTTTTGGTGTCACTTCTACTAATTCATCATCGCCAATATATTCCAAACAATCTTCCAAATCCATTTTAACCGGCTGATCAAAGTGTTCAGCCACACCGGAACCGCGGGAGCGCATGTTGGAGAGCTGTTTTTCTTTGCACACATTCACAAACACATCATCTTCGCGCGAGTTTCGGCCCACCACCTGACCTTTATAGACATTCTCACCCGGACCATAAAATAGCGTCCCGCGATCTTGCACATTCATCAAACCATACTGTAGAGTCTGGCCAGTTTCTGTGGAGACCAGCGAACCATTTTCCCGTTCCTTCCACTCCTGCCCATCCTTATCAAATTTTTCAAAAATGGAGTTCATAATACCCAAACCCTTCGTATCGGTCATAAAATCATTACGATAACCAATCAGGCCGCGAGTCGGAATAAGATATTCCACGAAAACCATACTGTTTTCCGTATATATATTCAGCATTTGACCATGCCGACTACCCAAACGCTCGATTACCTTGCCCGAATGGACTTCCGGCACCTCTACATACAAGCGTTCAAAAGGCACCAAGGTTTTGCCGTCTACCTTGTGCTCAATTACCTGCGGGCGAGACACCTGGAATTCAAATCCCTCCCGGCGCATTCGTTCAATCAAAATCGCCAAATGCAACTCTCCCCGGCCGGACACTACCCAACCAATACCGCCAGGGAGATCCTCATCAGTCACATCTTCAACCTTAAGCGCCATGTCCTGCTCCAATTCTTTATACAACCGCTCGCGAATCTGACGCGAAGTAGTAAACTGGCCTTCTTTCCCGCCAAACGGTGAATCATTGACGCAAAAAGTCATTTTGACCGTCGGTTCTTCAATGGAAAGCAAGGGTAGAGCCATCGGGTTCGCCGGATCGGCAATCGTTTCCCCAATCGTAATATCGGGGATACCGGAAATCGCCACCAAGTCGCCGGCATAAGCTTCCGCCGTATCCAGCCGTTCCAGCCCGACATAGGTCATCAAAGACACCAAGCGATTCTTGACCATCACGCCATCGCGATTGATGTGCATTATTTCCTGCCCAGCTTTGATCGTCCCGTTATAAACCCGGCCGGTGGCAATTCGTCCCTTAAAATTGTCTCCGCCGATAGTAGACACTAGCATTTGGAGCGATGCGGCCGGATCGCCTTTTGGTTCCGGAATATATTTCATTACCGCCTCAAAGATCGGCGAGATGTCAGTCATTTTAGACAGGTCCTGTTCATTGCCGGCCAAACCCTGCTTAGCCGAAGCATAGACAATCGGAAAATCGGTCAGTTCATCCGAAGCGCCCAGTTCCACAAACAAGTCGAAAGTTTTATCCACCACCCAATCCAGTCGGGCATCCGGCTTATCAATTTTATTCACCACCACGATAATTTTCAGGCCGAGGTCAATTGCTTTGCGCAAAACAAAGCGCGTTTGCGGCATTGGCCCCTCCTTGGCGTCCACCAACAAGAGACAGCCATCAGCCATCGAGAGAACGCGCTCCACTTCCCCGCCGAAGTCGGCGTGACCGGGCGTGTCAATAATATTAATTTTTGTACCATGCCAATCCACCGAGGCATTTTTGGAAAAAATGGTAATTCCGCGCTCTTTTTCCAGATCATTGGAATCCATGATCAGATCGCCGGCCGCCACTTCTTTCCGCATTTTGGTCAGCGACTGGCGCAACAAAGCATCCACCAAGGTCGTTTTCCCGTGGTCCACGTGAGCGATTATCGCGATATTACGAATGTTGGACATATTTTATGAAACAAAAAAAGCTCCCATAAGCGCGAGCCGAAGAAGGTAGAGCTCGTAAGTAAGCGTAATATAACACTATTTTTAATAAAAAGAAAGGGCCTCCAGGGAGGCCTCCCCTTGGATAAAACCATCAAATCCGCTATGATTAGAGTGCTTGTATCTGGATTTCATTTGTCATTTTTAATCTGACATTTGTAATTCAAAAATTATTACTATAATTTTTGTCTATGACTCTCCAACGCACCTCCACCAAGTTCCAAAAAAACACCGAAAAGGTTACCGGTATTCACGGTGAAATTTGGGGTGACTTTAGTCGCTTATCAGGCAATGTCGCCGCCATCCACGGCGATCTGAGTATCCATCGAATCTCCGGCCTGGTTTCCAGTATCAAGGGCGATATCTCCGGTCTTTCGGGCGATGTCACAAATATTTCCGGCGATATTAGTCATATTCTCGGCGATCCGATCAATATCAAGGGTGATGTTTCAAATATTTCCGGCGATATTTCCGGCATCAAGGGCTATGTTTCCAATATCAAGGGTAACGTATCCAAAATCCGTGGCGATGTGTCGCACATCTTCGGCGATGTGAGCGACCTGATTGGCGATGTGAGCAATCTTTCGGGAAATGTCAGTGAGCTATCCGGCAATGTTACCCGCCTCTCGGGAGAAATCAGTAATATCAGCGGAAATGTTTCGAATATTTCCGGCGATGTGACCTACCTCACCGGTTCCGTTTCCGGCTTGGAAGGCGATGGTACGGGGCTAAGGGGAGACGCACAGAAACTTGTTAATTAAAAATGTAAAATTAGAAATTGACAGGTAATCCTGTCATCCCGGGCTTGACCCGGGATCCAGTGGTTTAATCCTGGACCACGGCCTCCGCCGGGGCGACAAGCAGGGCTTATCGATTTCTAATTTATAATTTATAATTGCAAAAATCACCCCAATGGACATCTTTTCTTCTGAAAACTTGATCAAATTGATTGAGGCCATCGGCTACCTGGGATTATTTCTGGTGATTTTTGCCGAATCGGGGTTATTCATCGGCTTTTTTCTCCCTGGCGACAGTTTAATCTTCACCGCCTGCTTTTTGGCCTCACAGAATCTGCTCAACATCTGGTGGCTCATTCCCCTCCTCTTTGTCGGCGCCGTATTGGGTGATAATTTCGGCTACGCTTTCGGGAAAAAGGTGGGGCCAGCCATTTTCCGGCGTGAAGACGGATTATTATTTAAAAAGAAAAATCTCTTACTGACCAAGAACTATTTCGAAAAATACGGTGCCAAAACGCTCATCCTCGCCCGTTTTATGCCAATTGTCCGAACCTTCGCTCCGATTTTGGCCGGCGTTGGCGAGATGGAATACAAAAAATTCTTTTCCTATAATCTCGTTGGCGGAGCGCTGTGGACCCTAATTCTTCCCCTGCTTGGATATTTCCTCGGTCGCACAATTCCCAATGTGGACCAATACCTTTTGCCGATTGTTCTCGCCATCATTGTCCTGTCTTTCCTCCCCTCGGTTTACGAATTATTGCGGACAAAAAATTAGCGTTGCCTCCCCCTTACCTTGTCATTCCCGCCCTTCGAGTACTCAGGACTGGCTCCATCCCTCGTAATAACTCAAAAAAGAAACCCCCCCGTTGCGCATAGTGCAACGGGGTCTTAAGTAAGTCATTTTGGGTGGAATTGTCAAAATAATTTGTGCATAATTGGCCAGCTGGTATAATAACAGCAATAAGCAAAGTTAATTATTTATATGGAACAAACACCCAAGTCTGTCGAGCAAGCTTCCGCCTTTTTGGAAGCCGTAGACGAGATGATTGCCAAACATGATGATCCGGATACCAAGCAATTTTTAAAAACCTTGGCCACGATTAATCAGTCTTTCATTGCTAACGCCGGACAACCCGCTCCCGCCGAATTAATCCTGGAAACCGATGAACACTAATCCGACCTTTTCCCGGATCGCCAGCCGAATTCGCGAAAGCCTGATGCCGGCGGAGATGAAAAACAAGCTTCTGCTCCTTTTCTATCGCATCCGACCGGAAGACCAGGGGCAAATCCAGGCGGTTTTAGAAAAAAATCCTGAAGCCCTGCCGATTTTTGCCGAGTTCATCACCGAACTCGAACAAAGCGACACCAACACTAACGATACAACCGCCGTCAAGACTTTATTGGAAAAATATATCGAAAAATTAAAGTGAAAAAAACCGCCCCAAG
>JAPLZN010000145.1 GCA_026395035.1 Candidatus Vogelbacteria bacterium
TCGGCCCGGCTTTCCCAGGCCCGCTCCAGCTTCGTCCGACCCTTAGACCTCTTACCGGCAGAACGTTTGCCAGATTTCTCATCTCTCATAAAATAGATGTTTTAATTCCTTCCTCTGTGTTAATATCTACCTACTTCAGTTTTAAACCATGCTTTTCAACTCTCTGCAATTTTTCGTTTTCTTTCCTTTGGTTACATTACTATACTTCCTTTTGCCCCACAAGCTAAGGGGTTTTATGCTACTTTTGGCCAGCTGTCTCTTCTATATGGCCTTTATTCCGAAGTATATTTTCATCCTGTTCATTACGATCGCCATCGATTATGTGGCCGGAATCTACATTGAAAAATCCTCAGGCAAAAGAAAGAGAGTTTGGCTCTGGACCAGCATTATTTCGACCTGTTTAGTCCTGTTCATCTTTAAGTACTTTAATTTTTTCGGCACGAATTTTGATGCCATCGCCAGGATCTTACACTGGAATTACTCAATCGGCGTGCTCAAACTCATCTTGCCAATCGGCCTATCTTTCCACACCTTCCAAAGCTTGAGCTATGTGATCGAAGTATATCGCGGACAACAAAAAGCTGAGCATAATTTTTGGATCTACTCGCTTTATGTCATGTTCTACCCCCAGCTCGTGGCCGGGCCAATCGAACGTCCGCAAAATCTCCTCCACCAATTCTACGAACGGCACAATTTTGATTATACCAATGCGGTTTCCGGCCTTAGGCGAATGCTCTTCGGCCTCTTCAAAAAAGTGGTTATCGCGGACAATGCCGCCGTCATGGTGAATTTTGTTTACTCTGATCCGCATAATTTCGGCGGGATCCCCCTACTGATCGCGACCGTATTGTTTGCCTTTCAGATCTATTGCGATTTCTCGGGATATTCCGATATCGCAATCGGCTCCGCCCAGGTCATGGGCTTTCGCTTGAGGGAAAATTTTGATCGCCCCTACTTTTCCAAAAGCATTTCGGAATTTTGGAAACGCTGGCACATGTCACTATCCAGCTGGTTTAAAGATTATGTTTATATCCCGCTCGGCGGAAGTCGTGTTCTTCCGGCCCGACATTTCTTCAACCTTTTCCTTACCTTTACTCTGAGCGGACTGTGGCATGGAGCCAATTGGACCTATGTGATCTGGGGAGCCTTGAATGGATTTTATCTAATGGGAAGCCTGCTCACCGCCAGGATTCGTCAAACACTATCGGTCAGCCTAAAACTGGAAAGGTTTCTCAGGCTTCAGACCGGGATTCAAAGACTGTCAACTTTTTCCCTGATCTGTTTCTCTTGGATCTTTTTCCGCGCCGACAGTCTGGCCGATGCCTTCTATATTGCCACTCATTTGTTTACCGGTTTTGGTTCTTATGTTAAAAACATCCTAATCCCGGGAATATTTAATGGCCTCGATTTTTTGACCGCAAAAACTTTCTTGGGAATCGATCTGGGAGTTCCCTTCAGGACTTTCGCTTTCACTGTTCTGATGATAATTCTGATGGAGCTGATCCAACGGGCAAGCCGGCGCGACAACTTGGGAGAGATTGCTTCCACTCAGCCGCTCTGGCTTCGTTGGTCCATTTACTATCTCGTGGCGGGCAGTATTATTTTCTTTTTAAATAGCATGCCGAGCATAAACTTTATTTTCTTTCAATTTTAGCCATGCGAAAATTTACCCTTAAATTATTGCTCTTTCTGACCCCAGTCGCGCTTTGGCTGTGTATCAGCTTTCCCGGGTCCGCAATACCCGTCGGCACAGCTGGAAATGGATGAAAAGGGAGACTTGGCCCCACATACTTCTCTGGCGGTGACCAAACATGCCGTTTGGCAAACCGACCACAACGGCTTTCGAACCGAAAACGGGAATGTTGTCCCCGAAATCGTCATCATTGGCGACTCAACCGTCGTCGGGAACAGCTTGTCCCAGGAAGAAACTCTAGCCAGAGTACTTTCCGACCGCACCGGATTAAAAGCGTACCCATATGCCCCAAGAAGCGTTAACGATTACTTGAACGACGATCGGTTTTTCTCGCTTCGTCCAAAATTTGTCGTTATTTCATATATCGAACGCTCTTTAACCGGTCTAAAGCCGGTAAAAACCGAACCAACGAAGGGGAGTGCCGGCGAAGTATTTTTGGCAAAAACAGTCAAGCGCCTGCCTTGGTTAATTACTTTGGCAAGCTACGTCGATCGGTCATTTGACCCGAATTATCCCAAATATGTTTATCGCCTAATCATGGGACAAATTCCCAATCCTCTCTATACCTATGCCTCGGGCACAATGCTCTTTTTCCAGGGGCCATCGGCCAATGCGCAGATTTCAGACCAAGAACTGGAACGAACCGCCCAAACGATCAAATCATATGACAAGCAGTTCGCCAGAATGGGCGCCCAGCTGATCTTTATGCCGGTACCCAACAAGGAAAGCGTGTTTTATAAGTTGTTGCCATCGGCTCCCAAACCGGATTTTCTCGACCGGCTTACCAAACGGACTCGCGAGCTGGGCATCGACACCATTGATCTGGAAACGCCATTTCGGGCAAAAAACGAAAACGAAGGGATAGCGGTCTACCACACGGACGATACTCACTGGAACCCAGCCGGCGTTCGCATTGCCGTAGAGTTGTTGAATAGTCAAATGAACCAACCGGTTGATAAATAGAACTACAAAATTTTCGGACGATATTGAGTTAAAAGTGAAAAGTAAAATACAAAAGGCGCGGGGGATTTTTCAATCCCTCCGCGCCTGTTTTTATTTGGGAGCCATGGCTACCACGAGGTGTTCCGCCAGCGAACAACAGGTTTGCCGTTCTCAATGTCCACCTCGATGAAGGTGTACATCGGCCCGAGCGACTTCAAATCCCGCGGCCGAACAAAGACGGCATTCGTCTTGACCGGCAGGAGCAGGAAGTAACGGGTGATATTCACCTGCACCTCGCCAGTCCGCTTATCAAAATAATGCTGGCGCGGGACAAACGGCAGATCAACCATTCCCTCGTAATACGGCTCGGGAGAACGCACCTGCTGTGCCTTCGTAGACAACTCACACAACGGGATACTCTGAACGATTTCCCCGTTGTGGGAGAAACTTTCGGGCAAGAGGCAACCATCCACGATGACCAACACCCGGTTGTCCCGCTCGAGAGGTCGACTCGAATGCTTTTGGAGCCGAGCCACTCAATCGGCGTTGTGCCGTGGTGGCTTTCCAGCAGATAATGATGGGCAGTATCCATCTTCGGCAAACTTTCTTTTGCCATTTCTTTTCACCTCGCTTTCTTAAGATTTAAATACCTATGCCTGCCATAGATTACAGCATACGACATAGATAATTGCAAGTTTTAGATAAAAATCGGATTTGAGTATCCCAGTCATTCGCCAGACCGGCGAATGACAATAAATAGACGCAGGGCGCCATTTTAGCTACCACCCCCCCAGGCATGGAAGAAGGAGAGCAAGCCAGTCCTCCGTGGATTGTCCGCAGGCCGGTTGCTTGGTCCCCAACTCACAAAGCGGAGGAACTAATTCGGGGTAGGCCTACGGAGGAACTCTCGGAGGCGCGCAGGCGCCGAGAGTGAGCAAATTTTTAGCAAAAAATTATGCGTGTCCGAGGGGGGCCTACCCCGAATTAGCCGGAGCGACCGACCACAATCCGGGGAGGACTGGCTGGAGCGACAATCAAACTTATTTAAAAATACAAAAATTTAAAGATTTAAAAAACACAGACTAAGATTCCTGCCTGCGCAGGAATGATAATACGAAAGATTGCTTCGGGACTACCCTCGCAATGACGATACAAAAAAATGCGGATTTGATTCCGCATTTTATTTGTCATTCGTCATTCGTCTTTCGTAATTGTTTAGAAAGGGTTCTTCGCACCGCGCACTTCAAAATGCAAGTGATTGCCGGTCGATCGGCCAGTAGAGCCGACCCGACCGATCGTCTGTCCGCGCGTCACCGATTGCCCTGCCGAGATATTCACCGCCGAGAGATGCGCATAAAGTGTTTGCGTACCGTTGCCGTGTTTGATAACCACATAACTGCCATAAGCGCCGTTCCAGCCGCCATCTTTGGCAATCAAAACCGTTCCTGCCGCGGCGGCGTACACCGGCGTGCCGTTTGGTGCGGCAATATCAATACCATTGTGACCGTGAATGCCCTGAGAGCGACGACCACCATCTACTGGTCGGAGATAATAACTGGCATAAGAGGGGAGGCCGGGGCGACTGCCACCAGTACTGCCGGCTGGCGCCGTTTCGCCATCGGGAATAATGATTTCCTGTCCAGCTGTTAGTAACTCCGAATCCAAATTGTTAAACGCCAAGATTTCTTCCTTGTCCCCACTATATCGTTTGGCAACGGAAGCCAAGGTATCACCTTTTTTCACTACATATTGGATACCGGAAATCGGCAAAATGACCAATTTGTCACCCTCATGAATCGCCGAGCCCTTTTTCAGGTCGTTGGCCCAAAGGATTGTATTGATTGAAACATTGTATAAGTCGGCAATGATCGAAAAGGAATCGCCCTTGCGAACCGTATAGACACTAATCTGGTCACTCGTCGCCGGTGTCGCGGAAGCAAAATCAGCCGCCGAACCCAATGGCCCACTGTCGGATAGCAGAGAATTGTCGTCAACAATCTGGGTTTCGATCGTCTGGCTAGCGGCGCTATTTCCCGTCTCAAGCAAGGACATCGTCTGGGCCAAAGGAGGAGTAGCTGTTCCAGCCGAAGCTAGCGGGATGTTGGCAAAGAAAGAGAAGATGCCAGCCTGAGCCGATGGGGTCAAAATAGCCAGAGCCGCCAGACCAAAAAAAACAAAAAGAAGCTTTCTTAAAGAAAAGCCGTAAATCAACGCTTTTTTTCCGTTCGGCCGACGACTGTCGACCTCCGGATTGTTCAAACTAGGTAAAATAGACTTATTTATTGTTGCGTCTGGCGGAAACTCCGGCCACTTCTCATTGATTGCCGTTTCCGTATCAAATGTAATCAAAAACCCGCAATGTCGTCTATTATAGTGAAAGCCAGCCCGAACAGGAAGAGTCGGGCGGGTTAATTGTGGATAACAACAAACTTCGTCGGTTGTAAAGAGTAAAATACCCTTTCCCGGTCGGTTTTTTCCAGTTGGGGTGATTTTTTTGACAAACAGCTATTAGTGTTTAGGAATAGGAATTCTGGATTATCCCCGCCTTTTTAAGGCGGGGATAAAAAAACCGCTGTCAGCGGTTTTTTGTGTATTTAATTCATCACTTGTCACTCATCATTCATAATTGGCTATGTCCCGCCTGCGTCTGTTCGGCGTTTGGCCGAAGTTTAGCCACGATCTCCCTCTCCACTTCCGCTAGGTCGCGGCCATAGGTCAGACGCGAGAGCTCGAGCAGTTTCTCGCGTAATTCCGGCGAACCAGGCACCGGATCAATACAGGTAAAAGAGAAAGGCTTAATCGGCTCACCATTCACCAGGAGTTTGGCGAAGGCTTTGTAGTTTTCAACCGTTGTCAGATCTTTGTCACTGAATTCGGGTGCAAAGTGCTTAAGCAGATATTCAGTGTCAGACGCCCCGACGCGGAAAGCCACCAGTGAACCGACATTGCCGAATACCGCTTCGCGGATATCGTCTTCCAATTGAGAAATGAATTGGTGGGCAACCGTCAGACACAAGCCGTACTTGCGCGCCTCAGATAGGATAGTCGAGATTGAATCGGTCGTAAAATTTTGAAACTCATCGATATAGAAGAAGAAATCGCTCCGATCGGCCGGACGCAGATCGCCACGGGCAAGCGCCGCCATCAAAATCCGGCCGGTGATAATCATACCGAGCAGATTCGCGTTTTGCTCACCAATTTTGCCCTTGGCCAATTTCACCAATAAAATCTTTTTGTTGTCCATCAGTTCGCGAATGTTGAACGACGACTTGATCTGGCCGATTACCGGACGCATGTAATCATTCGAGATAAAGGAGGCGAATTTGGAGACAATGTAGACCGTCATGTTGCCCAAGCCCTGGTCGCCGGTCGCCTTGCTCGCTTCCTTGGTCCAGAAATCCACCACCAACGGATCCTTACAACGCGAGAGTTTGTCGTTGCGATAGTCGGCATCGGAAAAAATCCGCGGGACATCAAGCAGGGTGACCTGTTCATGGGCCGCGTCACCAAGCATGAGCAGGAGGGCGTTGCGCAAGTAGTATTCGAACATCGGACCACCGGTCGTTTTCAAATCATAGAGGCGATCGAAAATCTTTAGGATTTCGCCGACGATGAACGATTTTTCTTCCGGCTTTGCTAGATTATATTCCAACATATTGAGTCCCAGCGGACGACGCAAATCACCGGGGTCAAACACGATCACATCGTCGATCCGTTCCGGCGGAATACGGTCAAGCACATTGTCCACCAGATCGCCGTGCGGATCGATCACGCAAACACCCTTGCCGGCAACAATATCCTGCATGATCATCGGCGTAAATAATTTGTAAGACTTTCCGGTTCCGGTTTGGCCAATCACATAGAGATGGCGACGACGATCCGCATCCTGCATTCGCACCAGTCGACGGTCTCCCCGAAAAATATTCTCACCCAAGATCACGCCCTCGGTCGACAAATTGGCGGGCGGTGCCACCTCTTTTGTCCGCAACCAGGAAATCCGCGGAACATCGGAACTGCCGGTCGGCAAGTGGATTAAACTGGCAATCTCTTCGGAATTAAGGACGGTCTGTTCGGTCGGGTTCCACTCGCGAAAGGAATACTCAAAAAATAACTTCTTCAATTTTTTCGGCACTTGGATCTTAAAGCTGTTACGCGAAGAAGCGGTAAATTGCGAAAAGGCACCGGCAATCGAGAGGAAGATTTCTTCCGCCCGACCGGGATCATTCGACGACGCTACGATGCGTGTAATAACGGAATACAACGGCTTGGATAATTTCTGACTGACCGCCTTCACTGCTTCTTCGTCAACAATTTTCGGACTTTCAACACCTTCCGTTTTTTTGCGGCCAAAGATCGCCCGATCGATCTCCTTTATCACCGAACCGCCGCCAAAGACCGCGCCGGCACTTTCGCCCCTTTTCAATCGCTCCAATCCGGAGGAGATTTGTTTTCTTTCCGAGGAAAAAGCGGGGGTTACCAAAATTTGGATGGCCGCCCCATCACCCACTTCCTTCAGTTTGGACAAGGTCGAAAGGATTGGCGCAAAAGTATCGGCTTCCGCCTCGCGATAGGTGCGAAGGGGGAGCAAGCTGGCTTGATCTAATTTTAGATAGCCACCGGCGCTTTCTCCGCTCGGACTAAAAATATTGTATTCCGGCGCCTCGAGCACTTCTGCGTCCAGAAAGAGCCCCTGGACCTGTCGTTTGGCAAAATCGACATGCTGGCGCGGAACGGCGAGATAAAAATTGATGTGTTCGGTGTTATTTTCCACCGCCACCTCAAAGACAAACGGTTTCTTGATCGACGACAGGGAATTAAACAGTTGTTCGGTCTGATTGATCTCCAACAAAAAATCCTTCTGCCCCTCTTTTTCATCCTGACTGCGGCGCGGGATTTTAATCGACAAGACTTGCAAATCGAGCGCTGATAGAAAGGGCCGACGCAGGTAAGCATAAACAAGGCCACCGATCACCGCAATGACCATCATGGGCACAATGTAAGCGAAGAAAAAAACGAGAGGATCCATAAATATTAGTTAAAAGTTAAAAGTGCAAAGTTAAAAGTAAATTTGGTTTTAGAATTTAATTAGTACTAAACTTTTCACTTTTAACTTTTAACTTTTAACTACTTAACGATACCCCGAGAGACCAGTTCATCATAGAGGCGCGTTACCAGCGCATCGTGAAAGGCGTCCAACAGAAAAGGACTCTCGGTCTGTACTTTGGCGATAGTTGGACGAATACCGGAAGCAGGGATCATGGAGATATAACCGTTCAACTGCTCGACTGTTTCCGGCGGAAGGGTGGAAAGATAATCGTCCGCGACCGGTACGGGCTTTTTCACCACCGGCACAGTCGAATCATCAGAGACAGCCACCGGCGTTCCGCCGGAAACCGGAGCTTGCGAATAAAAATGCTCCGCGACCGCTTCGGACACCAATTCCTTATCTTCGTGCACAATTCCACTCGTGCCTTCCAGTGCGCGCTTTTTCTCTTCAATCTGTCGCGACAATTCCGCGATCTCCGCTTCCAAACCGCCATTTAGATTTTCTGACATAAATTAAGCAGTAAGCAATAAGCTAGTAAGCAGTAAGTAAATACATCCTTCGGCTAATTATATTACAAAAA
>JAPLZN010000056.1 GCA_026395035.1 Candidatus Vogelbacteria bacterium
ATTCATATCGTCTTCACCGAAGGCCGGCGCGATATGGACCAAACCGGAACCATCCTGCAAAGACACAAAATCCGCCATAATTACTTTGTAAGCATTTTGGCCGGCTTCTTCCGAAAAAAGAAAAATCGGTTCGTATCGCAAACCAGCCAAGTCCTTTCCCGGGAATTCGGCCAATACTTCATACTCGGAGCCCAACACCGCCAACCGTTCCTTGGCCAAGATCAAAATTTCGTCCGGCTGGCTGTTCAGCCGTGCTTTCACGTACCGGAATTTTTCATTCACGGCCACAGCCACATTGCCCGGCAAGGTCCAAGGCGTCGTGGTCCAAACCAGCAAAGAACAATTTTTATATTCGGAATTAATGATCCGGAATTTTACGAAAATTGAAGGCTCCTTCACCAGTTTGTATCCCTGCGCCACCTCATGGCTCGACAAAGGAGTTCCGCAACGCGGACAATAAGGCACCACTTTGTAATCCTGGAAAAGAAGCTTTTTGTCCCAAGCCGTTTTCAAAAGGAACCAAACCGATTCCATGTAGCGGCGGTCATAAGTGACGTAAGGATCGGACATGTCCACCCAAAAACCGACGCGCTCGGTGAGGGCCTCAAAATCTTTTTTATATTCCCAAACCGATTCTTTGCACTTTTTGTTGAATTCGGCTATTCCGTATTTTTCAATATCCTTTTTCTGCGTGAATCCCAGTTTTTTTTCAACCTGAATCTCCACGGGTAAGCCGTGGGTGTCCCATCCGGCGCGGCGGACAACCCTATAGCCATCCATTGTTTTGTAACGGCAAATAATGTCCTTGAATATCCGCGTTAGGACATGGTGGAATCCGGGCTTGGCATTGGCCGTGGGCGGCCCTTCAAAAAAAACAAAATCCTTGGCGCGCGCCCGCGCCGCGACCGATCTTTCGAAAATCTTGTTTTGATTCCAAAAAGCAATAGTTTCTTTTTCTTTTTGATTGAAATTGCTTTCCATATTTTTTAAATCCAAAACTCCGGGTCGATTACCCAATGTCTAAATTCTAACAGATTCGCGCAATAAAAAAAGCCCCCGCTAAGGAGCTCTTTTTACGCTATGTCAAATTAATGCCAATCGCGGGCTTAAGGCCGCGTTGACAGCATCGCCCGCAACTGTTCAACGAGCAAGAGGATTGATTGCTGAATCTGCGAAATCTTTGCTTGAAGCTCGTCGTATGGCACGGTGCTGGCTCCGGCAACCTGGGGCAACCCTGCCCCATCGCCCAGGGCAACCTGTTCGCTTCCCAGGCTGTAAGTCGGGACCGGGGACGCGGTCTTGCGAACGTGGATATCGTCGAAGTAGGCCTGGAAGGTGCCGGAATAGGCATTAGTGGTGTACATACCTACTTTGACGGCGTGAGTTCCCGCGGTCAGGGAGCTTGAGACCGATCCTGCCTGTATCGCGCCCGAGATACTCTGGCTATACAGCTGGCTGTTGTCAAAAAACAGGCGCGCGGAAACGGTACAGCCCGAACAACCCATGCTCTTGGCATAGAAATCGGCGGCGTAAGTACCATTTACAGGCGCGGTAAAGGAACGGCTCGAATAGGAATAACCGGCACCGCACCTTCCGGTAAAGTAGTTTTGCAGCGAGTAGGGACTGGAATGGTAAACGCTCGAGTTGGCCGCTCTCACGCCGGTACCGCAGGAGGAGGACAGGGTCCAGTCGCTCACGCTACCGCTGTTGAAATCATCGTAGAGGACAAAAGTATCCGCGCCATTGCTGGCCGTGGAGGCGGAAGCGTCGCCATACTTAAGGTAAATGGTGGAGCTGCCGGCCGGAATCGAGTTTACCTTGACCCAGAAGATCGCGCTGGCCGACGCGGTGTATGATTCCCTCCAGTAGCTTAAATTAGCGCCATCGCTGGCAGTAAAGCGGATGTCGTCAAAGCTTGGCTTCAGGTGGCTGTTGTAGGGCACGGTGATCTTTACCTGGTAGTCGGAGAGAGCGGAGCCTGTGTTGCCGAGGGAAACCGGGATACTGTAATTAGCGGCCGATGAACTACAAGTACCACCTGAACAGGTCTGGCCGGTGGAACAGGCCGTTGCGCTGGACCACTCAAGACAAGTGTCGGTGTCGTAATTGCCGCAGGTCTGGTAGCCGGTGGTGCCGCTGCACTGCTTGGCCCCGGAGGGCGCGCAATCGTCGGTGCAAGAAGCCGAGGTCACCACAGCAACCGTGATATTAGGCGTGGAATCTCCAAACCACTGGACATTTTCCTGCATCATCTTCCACTGAAAGTTGTAGGCACTTATAGTTGTCGGAGCTTTAACGGAAAAGCTGAAAGTCTTGGTTTGGCCCGGAACAATTGATTCTGTTTCGGAAAGCGACACTCTGCCTGTCCCCCAAACCGTATTATCTTGTGGATTTTGAGATCCTAGGCGGTAGTTGTCCGCCGCGGTCCAAGTAGTTGTACCGGTATTTTTCATTGTCACCGATACCGTATATGTCTGGCCCGCGGTCATAGTCGAGGGAACAGTTTGACTGATAAATTGGGAATTTCTTGAATCAACGGGCACTACCCCTAATATGGAATTCATCACGCTCTCGTCCTTGCAGGGGCCGTTATTATCCGGAGTGTATAACGAACCGGTACTGCCGCAAATCGAATTGCTGACGATCGGTATCCCGTAGGGCAGCATAAGTCCAACGCCTTTTGCCTTAAAAGCCGCGTAGGTATTTCGCAAGAAACTGGCTCTCAAGCTATCGGACATATGAGCAAAGGTGTCGGCATCTACATTGGCTCTCCCATCCCAGTCCATGTGAATGATGACGTTGTTGGCATTTGAAAACCACGGCTGATTGTAAAGCAAGGCCCAGCAAAAACTACCGCTGCTGAATTTTGACGCGCAGGAACCGGTTTCAATAACGCCCTGGTCATTTTCTCCCAAACCACCGATCACATAATCCATCTTCCGCAAATAGGTTTGATTCGAGATATCGTTGGTCTGGCCACCGACCAAAACCGTCTTGCCTTTAGATGCCGCGTACTGTTTTATTTCGTCGATGATCGATGGCAAAATCGGGCTGGACATGTTATCGCCCATATATACTTGCGCGAAAGAAAAAGTCTGGATGCCGATATCGATCGCTTTACGGGTAACATATCTTAGATACTTCCGATATTCATCGCTGGCATAAGAAGGAACGCAGGTATTCGTCCCCCACTGCCCCATCGTACCGGATTTACACATGGCGGAAAAATTGAAATTGCGGTTCTCGTCCGGATAATAATAGGTCCTGGTGACATTGATCCCTTCGGTAATGAACATATCGTACACCATGCCGGATTTAGTCACTTGCGCCATTTTCGATTTAGCCGCGTCGAAATCCACAAGACCCCATTCCGTATCCAGCGCGCGATGGATGTATTGGCAACCCGAACGATTGATTAAGTCCGCCGAATGGCCGCTATTAA
>JAPLZN010000050.1 GCA_026395035.1 Candidatus Vogelbacteria bacterium
AGTTGATCATGAGTATTACCAGTTAATTAATATCTTTCCAGTCTAAAATTAGATTACCTTTGATTTTTTCTTTTTTGCGCCGAGCGTTCGGCGACAGCGCTTTCGTCAAAACCGAAATGGTGAGCAATTTCGTGCCAGACCGTTTCTTTCACCTGGGCGCGAATTTCATCATCAGTCGCGCAAGCGTTTTCAATCGGCTGGCGGAAAATCGTGATTTTATCCGGCAACATCAAATTATAGCTCCCATTCCGCGCCGGCTGTGGCACACCTTCGTATAAGCCGAATAAAGTATACCCACGGCCGACTCGGCCAGCCGCCAGTTGCGCCGGCGACGGTTCGTCTTCCACCACGATCCGCACATTTTTGAGCATCTTCAAGAACCGCTCCGGTATGGCGGCTATCCCCTCCTCCACCAGTTGTTCAAACGCTTCGTGGGTCATGACGATTCAAATTTATTCAACAGCTTGATCTCCTCTTCGTATTTGGAAAACATGAACATCTTAGAGGCCAGTACTCTTTTTTTAACGGGAAGATCCGTTTCGCCAACATTCGCATTCTTAACGATAGAGAGAAATTCTTCAAGAGAAATGCTCTGATCTCCATGGCGATAGGCAAAGATAACAAAATCCTGGAAGCGGTCGAGGTCGCCCGGATGACCGATTTCGCGCCAGCTTGCCTGGGATGCAAAGGTTTTAAGCCATTCGAGGGTTGGGGGAGACATTGACATTATTGCCAGAGTAGAGCAAACACGCTATGGGTCCAGGGCTCTGCCCCAGAGGATAATCCTATCATTATGCACAAATATTTGACGAGACGCGAATTAGACGGGTTCACCTGACCTTACCGGGAGTCGGCGCAGCTCACAGCAATATTTTAGGGCGCTTTGCTTCGATAAGGAGCGCTCCGCGCCTAATCTATGTGATCCACAATAATTTGTTTTTCGTCAAAAACAAATTTTCCAGACCCGGACTCAGCTGTTTTTCATGCTGAAAAAACATGCTTCCGTCTTCACAAAACGCAAAGTGGACTGAAGCAGTTCAGTCCACTTTGTCGATTTGTGACCTTACCGGGAATCGAACCCGGATTACCGCCTTGAGAAGGCGATGTCCTAACCGTTAGACGATAAGGCCAGTATTTAATTAACAATCGATAGGTACTCCTATCGTCCCGGACCGCCCGTACTCGGGCGACGATCCGGGATCCAGTATGGAAAATTAAAAATGGGAGATAGAATTCAAACACGAGAAACATGAACAATATAACATCTAATGGGTGGTTCGTCTATGTTATGGACGGATACACGGGGTTGACATCCATTTCTATCGGTACTAGGATATTGGGCAGTTGCTCTTTGCTGTTTTTGAAGGAGCAGAAAGTTCGGCCGGACCTCCAAACCGGAGGCCGGATTATCCCAACAAGGAGGATGCGATGCGGAGCATCTGGTTCGTACTGGTTCTTGCTATCGTCATCCTGCTGGCCGGTCTGGAGACCGCACGCGCCTCGCCCCGCTGGGCGGACAGCGCTTACTACGGGAAGCTGATTCCCGCACCCTTCATCTCCACCCCGGCCCCGAGCCAAGACATCAGCCAGACGCTGATCATCCGGCTCATCGCCCTACCGGAGAGCGCCAGGCTGGCCCTCTCCAAGACCCCCGCCATCGTCGGCGGATCGGCCGAAGTGATCCGTGGGTCGCGCGAGTTGCCGGCCCAGATCGTCCTGCCGAGTGCCCGTTCCGGGCCTCAATCGGCGGCTACGGTCTCCAAGGATTACCCTTTCTGGTACACGCCGGCCATCATCGCCTCGGCCACCTCCAGTGCCAAAAGGAACGCCCGCGACACGGGCGATCGATGACTCGGTGACGGCGCTCCGCGAAGACGCCGTCCCTGGAATGAAAAACGTCCAGAATCATTCGCATCTGGCCTTACGCTAGTACCCACGACCGTAAGGCCTTTTAATTTTTATAAAAAGCACGCCAGCAGGCGTTCCTTTTCCCCTCCGCCTCCCTCGC
>JAPLZN010000108.1 GCA_026395035.1 Candidatus Vogelbacteria bacterium
TGGTTGCCGTACGGCGAATAGGTGGTCGGCGCTTGCGGGATGGCGGCTAAATAAGCTGATTCGGCGAGAGTGAGATCTTTGGCTTCTTTGCCGAAGAAGGTGGTCGCGGCTTCTTGAACGCCATAGATCATTCCGCCATAGGGGATCTCGTTTAAGTAGAGTTCGAGGATCTGATCCTTACTCATTGATTTCTCGAGTTTGAGCGCGAGCACAACCTCCTTAATCTTTCTGGTCCAGGTTTTTTCGTTGGATAACAGAGTGTTTTTTACCACTTGCTGGGTAATGGTTGAAGCGCCTTCCTTTTTGGAACCACTAGTTATGTCGACGAACAAGGCGCGTAACATTGAGGTCGGTTCGATACCATTGTGGCTGTAGAATTTATCGTCTTCAATCGCGATTGTTCCATCTTTGACATATTTTGAGATCTGGGCGAGCGAAACTTGGGTGCGCCGGACGGTTCCCGACATATCATAGAGCTGAATTTTGCCGGTTCGGTCGAAAACTTTAGTTGACTGGGACTTGGAGAGCTGTTCGTAATAGGTATTGATATCCGGTATGGGCAGAGTGATGGCCCAGACGGCCGAGATGCCGGAAAAGACGAAAAAGGCGACCAGTATGGCGGCGAGGACCTTTAGAGTGGGATTACCAAACCTAGAAAGCGATTTGTTCATATGTTCAATATTAACACATTTGGGACAGCTAGTAAGCAGATAAGCAATAAGCAGTAGGCCAGTAAGCAGTGGGTGGTAAGCAAAATAGCCTGGTATTTTGAATTTAATCCCCTCCTGCCTGAGGAGGGGCGGGACGCAGTCCGGGGTGGTGGGAGAAAAAACATACCGCCCCCGGACTGCGTCCGACCCCGCCTAACCTAGGCGGGGAGAAATACAGGTTAGGGTGTGAGGTGTTGCGTCTCGTCGGCTTGGGATTTTCACTGATTTGGCCTATAATTTAAATCATTATGGTTATCGACACCAATCCGAAGAAAATCGACGAGATCCTCACCCGGGGAGTGGAGGATATTTTCATTCTTGATTCGCTAAGGAAAAAATTGAGCTCCGGACAACCCTTACGAATAAAATTTGGGGCTGATCCGACTGGCCCAAAGATTCACATTGGCCGGGCCGTTCCATTACGGAAACTCAAAGCTTTTCAGGATCTGGGTCATCAGATCGTGATTTTGGTGGGTGATTTTACCGCGCAAATCGGCGACCCGTCAGATAAGCTATCCAAACGACCAATGCTGACCAAGGAAGATGTGGAAAAGAATATGGCCGACTATAAAGAGATCTATAGTAAAATATTAGATATTTCCAAGGTGGAATTTGTTTATAATAGTGACTGGTTGGGTAAACTAGGATTTGCGGAAATCTGCCAATTGGCCGAATCTTTCAGTGTCCAGCAAATGTTGAGCCGGCGGAACTTTAAGGATCGTGTCGATAAAGGGGAGGAGATCTCTCTGCGCGAATTTCTCTACCCGTTGATGCAGGGCTATGACTCGGTGGTACTCAAAGCGGATGTGGAAATCGGTGGATTCGATCAATTATTCAATTTGAAAGCCGGACGGACTATTCAAAAACACTACGGACAACCGGAACAAGATATACTGACTTGCCAAATGCTGGAAGGAACTGATGGTCGTAAAATGTCCACCAGTTGGGGCAATGTCATCAATATCACCGATGAACCGAATGATATGTATGGCAAAGTAATGTCTCTTAATGATGAATTGATTGCTAAATATTTTCTTCTCTGCACAGATCTGCCTCTGGATGAGATCGAAGGTGTTAAACAGGAGTTGGTGAATGGAGGCAATCCACGCGATGAGAAAATGCGCTTGGCGAAAGAGATCGTCAAAATGTATCACGGCGAAGAGGCGGCCGAGAAGGCGGAAGAATATTTTGTTACCACTTTTCAAAAAAAAGAAGTATCGGCGGATACTGAGGAGTTGCCGACAGCCATCGGGACCAAATTAGCTGATCTCTTATTGGAAAAAGGGCTGGTCAAATCTAAATCGGATTGGCGTCGATTGGTAGACGAGGGGGCGGTGGCGCTGGACGGGGAAAAAATTACCGATCCGAATTTTATCGTGGCAGCCGGCGGGGTGCTTAAGGTGGGTAAGAAAAAATTTGTAAAACTCGTCGCATAAACAAAAAATCCCCCAATAAGGGGGATTTTTTGTTTGATTTTACTCTTCAATCGTACCATCAAGCAGCTCGTCGTCTACATCCAAACCATCCATTTTGTCTCCATCAATATCTTCCTCTTTTACTTCCTCTTCTTTTAAATCCAAATCTTTATCGTCATCCATAGCGCTAATTTAGGCTATTAATTTGTAATTTTCGTCCCTAAAAATCAGTTGATTTTTAAGTAACTTATAATTTGTATCATACCGAGATTTTTTTGCAAGTGGTAGAGGCAATAATGTGGATAAGTCCCCCTCCTTCACGAAGGAGGGGTCAGGGGAGGTGGAGTCTGTTCCCGTTTTTAAGATGGGGTCAGGGGAGGTGGAGTTTCTACTATTTTAACCCCTGATATTTATAGCATGCCAAATGAGTCAAGGCGGCGCCGATGGCGTCGTATTCATCATCTAATCTCTTCCCTTTTGGCAAACAGACCAATTTTTCAATCATATTGGTGACTTGTTTTTTGTCGGCGCTACCGTAGCCGGCACAAGCCATTTTGATTTCCATTGGCGTATATTGTCCGATCGTCAGTTTGGCGGCGCGAGCAAGGTAGATGACCATTCCACGCACCTCGGCGATATTGGTCGCCGTCTTTTGGTTATTGGAAATGAACAGTTTTTCAATGGAAAGAGCATTTGGCTTCCATTTTTTAATGATCTTGGTCAGTTCGTCACCCATAAACAACAGGCGATCGGCAAAATCATCTTTCGGTTTGGTGGTGAGACAGGCGGAAAACAAAACAACTTCTTTGCCGTTTTGCTTTTCCACTATCGCCACCCCCATCCGGTCGTAGCCGGGATCAACTCCTAATACGCGCATGATAATTATGAATGATAAATTATGAGTGATGAGTAGAGGATACAATTAAATTCATTCATCATTTGTCATTCATCATTCATCACTTAGCGTGGCATTACTAAAAATATCCTGGATATCATCGTGATTATCCAATTCTTCATATAGACGTAATGTCGCCTCCTGGTCATTGGCGGAAATATCCATTGGCGTAGTAGGGGAATAGCCGTCGGCGGTTTTAGTAAACGCCCACATGACCGAACCCTGCGCGCCCAAGTTTCCACCGTTTTTAGATAAAAGATGTTTGATCTCCTGGGTCGTGCGATTTTTATTATCAGTAATTCCCTTAATGATAAACGCCACTCCGCCCGGGCCGTATCCTTCATAGACCACTTCTTCCATATTACCCGCTTCGCCTCCAAAGCCCTTTATGACCGCCCGATCAATTACATCGTTGGGGACATTGAAAGACTTGGCGCGTTCGATGGCCGCCCTCAACCCGGGTGCGTTTTTATCGCCACCGGCCTTCTTGGCTTCCATGGTGATGATTTTGGCGTACAGGGAAAAGACCTTACTCTTCTGGGCGTCGGTTTTGCCTTTTTGAACCTTGATTTGGGACCATTTATTATGACCGGACATGAATTAATTAGAAATTAAAAATTGACAGGTACTCCTGTCATCCCGGACCGCCCGTACTCGGGCGACGATTCGGGATCCAGTAGAAAAGTTAAAAATGAAAATACGGAAAACAACACTTATTCTTAAGACCAGCTTAGCATAGGAGGCGGAGACAAAAAAGTCAAAAATCCCCGGACACTGATTATTATTCTCAGTGTTCGGGGATTGTTTTAGTCGACGGACTGGACGTTTAACGTTCGTAAACGTCGTAGGCAACGGCGCCGTCGAGGAGGAACGGATAGCCGTAAGGCGTTTCGGGAATGTCCGACGACTTCATCTTCTCCTTGACCAGGAAGACCAGGAAGGTCTTGGTGTTCTTGTCGGACGAGTAGGTATTGTAGGTGATCTTGGTTTTGCCGTTTGACCCGATCTTGGTCTTCTTGGCATTGCCATAGGGCTTTACATACCACTGTCCGCCGCCCCTGGACAGACAGATGTAGAGGACGATCCGGTACTTGCCGTAGTCGACCCCATCCACCTTGACGGTCACCTGCTTTTTGTCGGGCGGCCCCGTAACGCGGATGGCCGGCTGGCGGGACTTGTTCTTTTCCTCGGCTTGGGCCAGGAGAGAGGAAGAGATGGGCGTAGTAACCGCCAGAGCGAGTACTGCCTTAAGAGCATCGCGACGGTTCATCTTAGGACTCCTTATGAAAAGAATAGCGCGGTAAACAATGACCGCAGTTCTAACTTAACGCTATATTTTTTTCGGCCTACTGTCAATCGGCCTTACCGATTCTTGACTTTTGTTGAGTGGGGGAGTATTCCTTAGGGCAGAAGGACATCGTCCTTTCCTTAATGGCCCAGGTGGCCTAACAAACACCCAGGAGGTGCAGGAAGATGGTAGAGGAAAAAAGAGATATTCGGGAACAGTTGTCCGGCGTAATCTTTGCGCAAGTCGTGGATGCGACGCGGGAAATGATTGAGGACTTCGGGGAAACGGGCGCTCATTCCGTCCGGAACAAGCTCGCCGATTCCAATTTTGGTCTGGAACTTCGGTACATTATGGAACGGCTGTTTGATCATCCGCCGTACACTACCCCTTGGTCGAAAGATAACCCGAATGAGCGGGACCTGTTTGGTCTCGGTTGGCGCGGCGACATTTTCTCGCCCAACCGGATGCTCATTGAATACCAGGTCGATCGGGCGACCGAGCGGGACTTCTCGCGGGTGAACGATTTTGACGGGATCCTTCGGGATGGCGAATATTCCCGGTCGGCCCTGATGCGCGACTACTGGGCGGTTCATCGGGAGCGTGGGGTGATGGCATTACCGCTTGATCCGCTGGTCATCAGCACGAGGGGTGGCAAGAGGGAAGTTATCTTGCCAACTCGCTCACTCGGCTGTCTGATCAGTGAACTCCACTGGTATGCCGAAAAACCGGCCATTGTGATTGAGACGACGACCGTTATGGATGGTGGCAGTTTAGGTCGGCCGGAAACCAAGCTTAAGTTTCGGATTCTCAAGCCACCGACCTTAGTTGGCGAGTCGGAGAAATAAAACTAGGCGCCTTGCCGATAAACAATCGATGTGGGCGGGAGAACTCTTCGGAGTCTCCCGCCCTTTTTGTTTGTCATTGCGAGGAGTCCCGAGTGCGTCGAGGGCGAAGCAATCTGAATTGAGATTGCTTCGTCGAATGAGTACATTCTTCTCGCAATGACAGACATCAATTAAATTCCTAGATTATTTTGATGATCCTTCGGCCAGTCGTAACCCAAATGTTCGTAGGCCTTTTTAGTAGCGCAGCGGCCACGCGGGGTGCGTTCGAGTAAGCCGAGTTGAATTAGATAGGGTTCGTTCACTTCTTCCACTGTCGCATCCTCTTCCGACATGGCGGTAGCGACGGTACCAAGCCCGACCGGACCGCCGTTAAATTTATCAATGATGATCTCCAGGATTTTTCGATCTTGGGCCGTGAGTCCGATTTCATCTATCCCGAGCATCGACAAGGCTTCTTTTACTGATTTGAGGTCGACCGGTTTGTTTTTGATTTGAGCGTAGTCACGGCAGCGTTTGAGGAGCTGATTGGCAATGCGCGGCGTGAAGCGGGAACGGCGCGCGATTTCTTCGGCGGCCGCGTCTTCGATTTGGACACCAAGAATTCCGGCAGAGCGCAAAATTATTTTTTTGATCTCGGCTTCGGTGTAGAATTCCAGCCGGTGTGTGCCACCGCCAAAGCGCGAACGCAGGGGAGAGGAGAGGAGCGCGATGCGGGTAGTGGCCGCGATTAGAGTAAACGGTGGCAGGTCAAGCTGAATGACCCGCGCCCCCGGTCCTTTGCCGATGACAATGTTGAGCACCCCGGATTCCATCGCGGGATAGAGGACTTCCTCGATCATTTTATTCAGGCGATGGATTTCGTCGATAAATAGGATGTCGCCGGACGACAAGTTGGTGAGAATCGAGGCAAGGTCGCCCACCTTTCCTATTGCCGGTCCAGAAGTAACTTTGAGCTGGGCGCTCATTTGTTTGGCAATCAAATGGGCGAGGGTGGTCTTGCCCAAGCCCGGTGGTCCGTAAAAAAGCAGGTGCTCGGGCGGGTGTTTGCGTTCCGCGGCGGCTCCGATCAGGATCTTTAAATTATCCTTGATGCTTTCTTGCCCGATATATTCGTCCCAGGCGGTCGGACGCAGGGATCGATCAAGAAAGGCGTCGGTTCCGGGGTCGATTTTGGGTATTTCAGAGCTACTTGACATTAAAATCTTTTTATGCTAACATTACGAAGACTAGTTAAAAGTTAAAAAGGAAAAGTTAAAAGTAGGGAAATGCAAGCTAATTGCATTTTATTTGTTTTTTGGCTTTAAGCCATTTAGACTTTCGACTGATTCATTGAGAACATAAACCTCTAGGCAATTAAAGCGCTTGCGCTTTACGGATTTTTCCGACAGGACGCCTCGGTTCCCGGCTTGTCCGGACCTACGGAGACCATCCTCGAAGGGATCTCTAACTCTAGTTGCAGAACGAGAGGGATTGCCTCGAGGTTTATATTCTCAAATTCCAGGACACGCGCGTTCGGTGAATTTCTTCGTTGCTGCGCTCGTTTGCTCCTGCGCTGTACTTCCATGTACAGCTTAGTCGCAAGCCTCGCTTGCGCCTCGAACTTCACTCAAACGCGTGCGTCCTGGTAATATTTATTGTTTTCAATAAGCTGAAAGCTGAAACCTAAAAGCTGAAAGCTTGTTATATAAATTCTCCAGTCAGGTCAACAACTCGTCCCAACTCCGCCAAATCGGTAATTCCGTTTAGGATTTTGAGAATGCCGTCCTGGCGCATGTCGAGAATTCCTTGGGGAATGGCGGCGATTTTGATTTCCTTCTCGCTGGGATTCTCAATGGTGACCTTGGCGACGGCATCGTCCATAATGACCGCTTCGAAGACACCGACCCGGCCCTTGTAACCGGTTTTGTTGCATTTTTCGCAACCCACGGGGTGCCAGATTTTGTGGGTATCCGGGATAACAAGGTCTGGCTTCTTTTTCTTGATCGTCGCTATGACATTGTCGATCAAGAATTGCTCTTCCGGTTTGGGCACGCCTTCTCCTCGACAAAATTCACATAGTTTGCGTACCAAGCGCTGAGCGATTGGCAAGGTCAGAGCGGAAGTGAGGATTTTGGCGGATACACCTAGGTCGATCAAGCGAGGAATGGCGCCGGCCGCGTTGTTGGTGTGCAGGGTGGAAAAAACCAAGTGACCGGTGAGGGAAGCATTAACGGCAATTTTCGCTGTTTCGGAGTCGCGGATTTCGCCGACCATGATGATATCCGGGTCTTGGCGAAGAGCGGCGCGCAGACCGGAGAGGAAGGTATAGCCCTTGATCCGGTTCACTTGGGTTTGGTTGATGCCTTCGAGGTGATATTCAATCGGATCTTCGATGGTGATTGTCTTATTTTCCGACGAATTAACTTTACGCAAGAAGGAATACAACGTTGTCGTTTTACCGGAGCCGGTCGGACCGGTCAAGAGAATCATCCCATTGGGGCGACTGATCTCGCGCGCGAAAATCTTGTAGAGCTGATCGTCAACGCCCAAATTTTCGAAGGTGACATTGATGCTTTTGGGATTCAAGACGCGCATAACGATCGATTCGCCATAACTGCCGGGGATGACCGAACTACGAATTTCCATTTCCGTGCCCTCGACTTTAATCGAGAAGCGTCCGTCCTGGGCGGCCTGCTGGACATTTAGTTTCATGCCCGAAACCAGTTTCAAACGGGAAGTAATTTGACGGATCAATCGATTATCAATATCGCAAATATCGTGCAAGACGCCGTCGAGGCGATAGCGCAGGCGAATTGCTGTCTCTTCCGGTTCGATGTGGATGTCGGAAGCACTGGTGGCGAGGGCGCCGGAGAGAATTACTTCGAGCAGGGTTGAGATGCCACCCACCTGCAGACTTTTAGCGATCTCTTCGTCGAGGGTCTTTTTGACATCTTCAACCGTTTTGAAGGCGGCCGTATAGGTAGCAATCGCTTCATCGGAGATTTGAATTACGCCGGCATCAGCTTTTAGTCCCCGGCCAATCTCGGCATAGCGGTCCCAAGCCCGATCCAGGCTGTTTTGCGAGCAGAGCCACAATTTTACATTGAATCCTTTATTGTTCAGGTCAACAACGAGATCGGCAATCTTACCATTGTTTGGTGTCAGAACGGCGGCGTCGACATTGCGACCGGAGAGGCGAAAGGCGGCGATGGCGGCTAGGTGAGCTTCGTCTTCGGCGATTAGGCGCAAGGCGTCGGTTGAAAGTGAAACTTTGGTTAGGTCAATGTAGGGCAGGTTGTAGCGCGTCGAAAGCATTTGCGCCAAACCCTCAGCTTCCTTCAAATGAAGTTCGGCGACGCGCTTATCTTGTTTGTCTTCATCGAAGGTAACCATGTAGTCTAATTATAGATTAAAAATTAGAAATTAAAAATTGAAAAGGAGGAGAAGTTAGAAAATTCAAATCAAAATTACTGATTACATTACTTGCACACATAATAAAAAGAGAGAAGGGGATAAGCTAGCCCGGCCTGCTGGCTGGGCAATGTCAAATTAAAAATCGACAGGTACCCCTGTCGTCCCGGACAGCCGGTATCCCGGCGATGATCCGGGATCCAGTATGACAAATGAAATTAACCCACAAAAACAACCATTTTTATTTTAGGTATTTTGTCATTCCTGCACGGGAATGACGGCCGAGAGGTCGTGATAGAACCACTCCACCGAGCCAGTTTGGAGTTTTCGGATTCACGAAGGGCGTTAATGTCTTGACTTTCTTTAGTACGGGTGCCATAATAAAAGAAGTAGGATACGTTAAGGAAAAAGAAAGGGTTTTCACATGAAGAAGATGATCTTTGCCACTCTGGTGCTCTCGGTGGTCGTTCTGACCGGCTGTGAGTATCCCGCGTATTTGGACGGAGCTTCCGTCCAGTACGGCCCCGTCCGCGCGGATGTTTATTCCGCGCCGGCTTACGGCTATGACCCGGCCTATTCCTATGGCCCCGTCTATCGTCCGTACTACCCGTCAGTCATCATTGGCGGATCCCATGGTTACGGCTACGGCTATGGCTATGGCTATGGCTATGGCTATCGGATCGGTAACCACTACAGCTATCGTGCCCCGGAAAGAGGCAATCACTCGTACCGGGGAGATTCTCATAGTCGTGGCGGGAGCCGTGGGCGACGGTAGTTCCTTGCTCTGTTGTCTTAAGGCGCACCCCTCGGTGCGCCTTTTGCTTAGCCAAAAAAGCCTTAAATTAAGGGCCAAATTAAGGGGTATCGACCCCACTAGAGGTTGTCCGAACTGGCCATCTCTAATTAGGCTTGACTTTATATACATAAGGTGCTATAATGGAAGAAGGTTACAAATTGCCGGTTCTAACTGCCCGGCATTGATATTTGAGAGAAAGCGAGGATAAGCTCATGAAAACGCTTATCACCCTGACCCTGTCCCTGACCATTATGCTGGTCGCCACCGCCACCCGCGCCGAGATCACCTACGAGCGGAAGGCGGATGGCACGACCTCCTGGCGGGCAGTCAAGCCGACGGCGACGGAGCTCAAGGCTCAGGCCTCCTTCCAGCAGGCCAAACGCGCCCCGGCGGTTCGGGCCAAGGCGAGGACCACCACGACAGTTGTCGCGGCGGTGCCCACGCCTCGTCCCACCATCGTGACGGTCACCCGCCCGGATGGGGTGACGACGACCTACACCCTGGAGCAGTGGACCGGGGTTCGGCAACCGTCGGCACCGTCCACGGTTCGTCGAGGTCAAGGCTGTTATCAGCCGATAACCATGGCCAACCTGGTCCCGCTTCGGCCGCCGGAAAACCCGCGTTACGTGGGTTCGGTTGAACTGCCCCCGCCAGTGCCCCTCAATCCGCTGCAGGAGTATTACCTGCCCCCTTTGCCGAGTTGTCCTCCTCCGGCGCCGGTCGGGTACTACGGCGCCGGGGATGTGGTCATCCCTCCGGATGTGTCCACAGTCTATCCGGCGTTCCCCTGCGGAGCCTGGGACAATGGACCGCAGGTGGTCATCCCGCCGGACTACGGGCGTCTCCGTGGTCAAGTGGTCGTTCCGCCGAACTACGGTCGGAGCGGCTCCGGTCGCCGCCATCGGTGACCGACTCTGCTCTGTCGATCGGGCGCGTTCTTCCTTTGGAAGAACGCGCCCTTTCTTTTTGCCTATTTTTAAATCTGAACCGATTGCTATAATAGCGACATGGAGTATGTTTCAAGAAATCTTGCTGAGACGGCAATTTTGGCCAAGGAGGTGTTGGTCGCTTTGGTTACCAAAAAGAGTGGGGCGACCGTTTTGGCTCTCTATGGCGATCTGGGTTCGGGCAAAACGACTTTTACGCAATTTCTGGCCCAAGCGCTAGGAATTACCGATTATGTCACCAGCCCAACTTTTGTGTTGGAAAAGAAGTATAGAGTTTCCCCTCCTTTTCAAGGAGGGGTGGCCGGAGGCCGGGGCGGTTATAAAACCTTAATTCACCTCGACTGCTACCGCCTCTCTGGCCCCGCCGATCTGACGGTTCTGGGTTGGTCGGAAATTGTTGCCGATCCGAAGAATCTAATCGTGATAGAATGGCCGGAGCGAGTGGAAAGCGCTTTGCCGGCGGATACGATAAAAATTAAATTTGAATATTTGGATGAAAACAGCCGGAGAGTAATGATGTTTTAAAACGTATTTTAGTGTTCTCGTCTTACGGGGACCTCTGTAAAGATTGACATTTTAGGTAGATATGCTATAGTCTTTGAAGACTAAGTCTAATCCTAAATGGAGGTGATTGGAGATGCTCACCGAAAGGAAGTCGGTTAAGCAGTGTGTAGGGGAAATCGTGGCATTTGTCTTTGATTTGGCGACTGGCGACCCCGACAGATTTATACGGATCGCTGTTGCCGTACTCAATTTTCTGCGCCATGTTTCCAGTGATCGTGGGGAAGAATGGTTGCTTGCCTACTCCAGTACAAGTATTGGAATACGCACAAATCATCCCCCGGTAAAAAATCGTTTTTCTACAGAAGACGACTTTATTTATCCGGGGAATCAGACTGCGCGTTGTTTCCAAGATTGCCTGTATGAGTTAAAGGCGACTGGCACGCAGCTGGGCTGTGTACACCAAGATTTTAGAGCCGAGATTGTTTTGGTGTCGACCCCGCGTAAAGTCCAAGTTTTTTCCTTATCTGATCCGCCGGTTCAGAAAAGGCAGGTTGCGGAAGAGTTCGGTGTCCAGCAGCATAGCCCTTTTGGGTTGATACTTTCCTTGATTTCCGCGCAGCCAAAAGGAGAAGACGGGAGGTTGTTAAACGATGGTCGGGATAATATCTTCATCTTTGGTCTAAGGTTGGTCGTAGTGTTTTTTGACCAAAAACACTACGAATGGAAGATTGCCTGTTCGGTCGCTTATGATCGGGAACATAAGCTCCGATATGAGCATGGCCATCAAGTTTTTATCATCCCAGACTGAATCTTTTGAATTCCCCGTGGTCGACCTTCGTCATTTGGCGAATCGACCGCGGGGGTTTTCTTTTTTTTAAAACAAAATATAAGTGGTATAATTTTGCCAATGGAGAAAGATTTTGATGGATGGAATGAAGAAAAGAAAAAATTAGAAAAGATCGAGCCGGATACCCTTCCTTTTCATGAAAGGGAGATTTGGTGGTGTTCAATTGGTATCAACTTGGGAGATGAACAAGATGGCAAGAACGAATTATTTGAGCGGCCGGTTTTGATTTTGAAAAAGTTTAACAATAAAATTGCTTGGGTTCTTCCGATGACCACGAGACAAAAGAGGGGAATCTACTATTACCAGCTGGAACATGAAGGTAGAATTTTTTCGGTTATTTTGTCTCAGCTTCGTCTGCTGAGCATTAAACGGTTTCGGAGGTATATCAGGAAAATTTCTCCGCACCAATTTTCTCTTATCCAAAACAAGTTAGCTGATTTTATTAAGAAAAAGTAAAACGAACGAAGCCCCCTTGCGGGGGCTTCTCGGTTGGCCTAATGGCCATTTGTATCTCTATACTATACTATTTGCACCTGGATGTCAATGAGTTTAATATAGATTCATGTCATTAAAATTACCAAAAGCCATTAAGGTTCAAAAGGAAACGAACAAAAAGCTGGTTCTTTTTGACGCTCACGCGATTTTGCATCGTGCTTATCACGCTCTACCTGATTTTACTTCAAGCAAGGGCGAGCCGACGGGTGGGCTGTACGGGTTGTCGACCATGCTAATGCGAATTATTGGCGAGTTGAAACCGGATTATATGGCGGCCTGTTACGATCGGCCGGAGGCGACTTTTCGTAAGGAAGCGTTTGATGCTTATAAGGCTCAGCGCAAGAAAACGGATGAAGAATTGATCGCGCAGATTATTCGTTCGCGCGAGATTTTCGAAGCTTTCGATATTCCAATTTACGACCAGGCCGGTTTTGAGGCC
>JAPLZN010000025.1 GCA_026395035.1 Candidatus Vogelbacteria bacterium
CAGTTGTTGCATTTTTTGCAACAACTGCCTCTGATGGTAAGGTCTACCAAGTAGAGAATTTTGACCTCGACCTTATTTTGTCTGTCGGTTACCGTGTTAATTCCAAACAAGCTACGAGTTTCCGTCAATGGGCGACAAAGACATTAAAGCAATATATGACCGACGGCTACGCCATAAATAAGAAACGGGTGGCGGAAAATTATGGCCGATTTTTGGAGGCGGTAGAAAGCGTTAAAAAACTTTTACCGGCCGGTGGAGTAGTAGATACGGAAAATACGTTGGAACTCATTAAACTTTTTGCCAGTACCTGGTTTTCGCTTGAGGCCTACGATAAATCAGAATTGCCGAAAAAGGGTGCGACCAAGAAACAGGTTAAACTAACGGCGATTGAATTGGAAAAAGCTTTGTCTGAATTAAAACTGGAACTTGTCAAAAAAGGCGAAGCAACCGAAATGTTTGGCGAGGAAAAACAACGGGGCAATGTCTCCGGTATTGTTGGTAATGTGATGCAATCTTTTGGCGGGCAAGACTTGTATCCGTCTGCCGAAGACAAAGCCGCGCATCTTTTGTATTTTATGGTCAAAAATCATCCTTACACCGATGGTAATAAACGAAGTGGGGCTTTTTCCTTTGTTTGGTTTTTGCGCCAGGCCCGTATTTTAGACACAAGCCGTCTAAACCCTGAGGCCTTGACTGCGCTAACCTTGCTTGTGGCGGAGAGCGACCCGAAGGACAAAGATCAGGTGTTGGGGTTGATTAGGATGTTGATTATTAAGTAAAAAAACTCTACTAGCGTTCGTCGTATTAAAGCGGTGTTGCAATAAACATGAAAATTTACTTGGTTCGTCATGGTGAGACAGACAGTAATAAGAACCATATTCATATGGGTCGGATAGATGAACCCCTTAATGAGAATGGAATTAATCAGGCTAATATAGTGGCGGATGAATTTAAAGATGGAAAAATCGACCTAATTTTTTGTTCCCCACTAAAAAGAGCCACTCAAACGGCGCGAATCATCGGGAAAAGGATAAATGTTCCAGTGATAGAACAGGAGGAACTGTTTGAGCGCGATTACGGAGAGTTGTCCGGTTCTAGTTATGACTATTTCAAGACGACATTGGTCAATGGAAGAAGTCTTTTTGAGGCAGATCTAGCTCAAGAATATGATTATCGCCCATACGGCGGAGAGTCGGTCGAAGATGTGAAACAAAGATTGGGGCGTTTTGTTTCTGAAATCAAAGAACAATATTCAGATAAGAAAATATTAGTTGTCGCTCATGGCGGTATTTTAAAATTAGCCCACCTGCTTTATCATGAAAAAACGATGGAAACGCCGCATAATTGCAAGGTAATAGAAGTTGAAATATAAAATAGAATAAAATGACAAAGATTTGCGATCACACGAGCGTGGGGATGATTGTCCGAAGTGGCGAGCGGATTTTGTTGATTGAGCGGGGAAAAGAACCGTATGGTTTTGCTGTTCCCGCCGGGCATGTGGACGGTGACGCTAGTTTTGAAATTGCGGCGGCGCGGGAGTTGAAAGAAGAAGTGGGTTTAGATGCCAAAGATTTGAAATTGGCTATTCAGGGCCGAAAAGAAAATAAATGCCGGCGGGAAGACGGGGCATGGCATTTCTGGAAGATTTACGAGGTTGAAGCGGACGGTCAAATAAAAGGCTGCGAAGATGAAACAAAACAAGTCGGCTGGTATACGATAGATCAAATAAAAGAGCTGGCTCGTCGGACCGAAAAGTATTTAAACAAAGAAGTTTCCGAAGAGGACTGGCAAAACGCGCCGGGTTTGGAACCGATAATGCGAGATTGGTTTACGGAATTAAAAATAATCTAATATTTTATTTAAATAAAAATCACTATTTGTGGCAGTATTGCGTTTTATCGGGAAATGGAGGAATTGAAAGCCCGACTGGAAGAAATGGGGCACGAAGTGCTTATCCCCAAGCTGGATATGGAGGCACCAGCCGAATATGGTGGTGGAAAGAAGATATATTTCGGTGGCTATATCGAAGAGAACGGGGGAATGGCTGCTTTCCCGCCGGAACATAGTATCTGGGAATTAAAGCGTAACGCGATCAACGATCACTTCAAAAAAATAGAAGTGGGAGACGCGGTAATTATCGCCAATCACGACAAACGCGGGATTATCGGTTACATTGGTGGTAATACTTTGATTGAAATGGGATTGGCTTTTTATTTGAACAAGCCGATTTATATTCTGAACCCGATTTCCGACGAACTGTCGTATAAACAAGAAATTTACGGCATGAATCCAGTCTTGTTGGACGGGGATTTGGATAAGATCTAATAACTCCGAATTGCGAGATGTCCGGATATATTCGGGACCAAAGGACCAACCTTTTGGGAGATTTAAGGTTGGTCCTTGAACGAGATGCCTTCCCGTGTCATTCCCGCGCAGGCGGGAATCTAGGAGATACCCACGATCTCCAGAGATAAAACCTAGATTCCCGCCTGCGCGGGAATGACACAAATACTGGTATTTTTGCGTTTCGTAATTCAAAGTTAAAAAAGATATTCCCAGTTTTTTGTTTCAGTCGTTTTGATCTAGTGCTATAATTAACTGCGACTATGCACCTCAATCCCTTTGCTAAAAAGCGGAGCAAAATCGTGGCGATACTTGATATCGGCAGTGGCTCCGTTGGTGGAGCGCTCCTCTCGTTGGGACCAGATGGCGCCGAAATAATCTATTACGCCCAGAGCGAAACGCGCTCCGGAGCCGAACCGGATTTCCAGCGTTTTAATTCTTCGATCAGTCAGGCCCTGAAAAACACGATCGGCCGTCTGCAGGCTTCCGGTTTGGCTGCGCCCGAAGAATATCACTGCTTTTTATCGTCGGCTTTTGCCGATTCCCAGACCAAGTTTTCTACCTACCGCGATACTCAGCCACGAGTGCTCACTTCTAAGTCCATCAACGGTATCGCCCGTCGTAACGCCGAGGCGTTTGTTCGTTCGTCTTCGTCGGCTGATTTTTATTTGCTGGAAAATAAAATCTTACGCTTCAAATTGGACGGTTATGAAACGGCTGAGCCGATTGGTCAGACCGCGAGTGAGATTGAACTCGCTCAATATTTGAGCCGCAGTTCTTCCGCTCAGATTCGTCGTTTGGCCCGAGAAATCTCCGGGTTGACCCATACCAACAAGATCTTTTTTCACTCCTATGCTCTGGCGGCGGCCAATGCCCTGCGCGACTATTTCAATGTCGACAGTTTTCTGGCAGTGGATGTCAGCGGTGAACTCACCGATGTGGCGGCGGTAATCGACGGCGTTTTAATCGAGAATATTTCTTTTCCCTATGGCGCCAACAAAATAATCCGCGCCATCGCGCTCGAACTCAATTCTTGGCCCGATGAGGTGGCCTCGGAGCTTCGACTACTTTCTTCGGGGAAGGCGGGTTCCGCCGTGAAGAAAAAATTATTGCCGGCCCTCGCGCGCGCCCGGACCAAGTGGTTAGAGGCATTTTCCACCGTGGCGGGAATGATCCTGGAACACTCAATGCTTCCGCCGACCTTACTTTTGACTGGAGACGCTCTTCTTAATTCGTTTATTGTCGACTGGATCAAGTCCGGTGATTTCGGCCACCTCATTTTAAATCGGGGGCAGTTTAAGCCGATCTTTTTGAACCATACGGCGATTGCTTCTACCCTCGGTTATCACGGTAATATTCGAGATACCTATGTTCTGCTTGAAGCGTATCATTTGGAGAAATTGGGAAGTCTGAAGAGTGTCGATCGAGC
>JAPLZN010000083.1 GCA_026395035.1 Candidatus Vogelbacteria bacterium
AATCGTTCATAATCACATATTCCCGTCCAAACTTGATTTTGTACGACATACTGTCGATGGCAAAATTAACATTTTCCATGATTGAGCGCCAAGCGTTGGCCCGTCGATTGGCGTCCAAAACGACCAGTAAAGTCGAGGTCACAATAAAGGCCACGATGACAAAAATCGATACCGCCACCATAATTTCAATTAGGGTAAACCCCGTACTGAAAAATGGCGTTGTTTTGCGTCTATGGATATATTTTTTAACTATCTTTGCCCACATATCTGTCTTCGATTTATTGCATAACTTTCTGCACCAGTATCTGTCCATTATTTGATACACGAATATAGCGCTTTTGCGCATCGTTGGGCGAAGTAATCTCAATCCAGGCGGTCGAACCGGAACCGCAAATATCCGGTTTCCCCTCAACCGACGGGCATTCGGTCTTTGGATCCGAGCAAGCAAAATTAGCTTCCGGATCGGGGCGCTTAAAGACCACATCCATTACTCCGTATTGATCCGATTGAGCGGCTCCGCCACAATTGCCGTCGGAATACAGACCGGTTACCGCGTAACCTTTTGGTAATTCATAGGTTTCTTCCGGTGGATTATTGGTCGCATAATAGGAAAAATCCGGCTCATCTTTTCGCTGCGTCCGGTCTTCAAGATCCGTCCACAAGAAGAATTGCCCTTGACCCTTGGTGAAGTGCACTCCGAACGAATGATAGTAGTTAAAATCTTCCGGTCGTTGATTGGCCACCTGTTCCCGCGCTATTTTTGTCGCCCGACTATAGACCTGGGCTCCCCGGACATAAATCGCCAGTTCCTGCGCCACGATGTCGATTGACAGTCCGCCCTTCAGTTTGGGCATTTCCCACAGCGAGATGGCCGTCATAATCGCCACAATACCCAAGACCACCGTCATTTCCAGTAGCGAGAAACCTCGGCGAAATTGAGCGTTATTCTGGCGCATTGGCGATTATTGAGGAGTGACAACCGGATCGTTATAGTACAGTTCAAGAACATCCCCCACCGAGGTACCGGAAAGCGTCAGCGGTAATTTCCAAGTCTGAGCCGGCCGATGGAAAATCGAGAGCCCGGACGAGACACTGGGGCAGCGCGATGGGAAATAGAGACGAACACTATAATTTCCGGGCGAAAGCCCGACGGTACTGGAATTTCCGCTAGCCAGCATCTGAGCTGTCCCCCTTACTACCGAGTTTTGAGACAAGATGAGAGAAGGATATTCACAACTACCACTTCTCGCTCGACTAAGTTGTTCCTGCAAAGTTGACCAGTTCACTTGCACCTGATAGCTACTTCCGGTCGGACCACCAATCTGGACCTGGGCCCCGCGCAAGGAACGGGAATTAGTCGGATAAACGCGCGGATCATTCACTGAAACCCGTTTACCATTAATATCGCCATAATTAATCACCAGAGAAGCCCCGGCACCGCCATTGGCCGGCCCGAAATCGGCACAAACAACCGGGGTCGCAGACGGGGAAACACCGGTAACCGAGTGGCCGGTAGTCGAAGAATTCTCAGAGTATTCATACGGATTGGGACATTCTTCGTTTGTCCAATATATTTTCTGAGTGGCGGTCAAATTAATATTCGTGCTGGGCGAAGTCGGACAGATTACGCTAACAATATTTTCAGTCGACGGATCGGAATCATTACAATGAAGCGCAGTGGACGATTGCGAAATCGAACCGCTCGTATGATTCTTGCAACGCAAGTCGATATTGCAGGCCGAGGTACCCGGACCAACAGTTACGCCACCTCCTCCTCCACCACCCCCGCCACCACCGCCGCCACTAGTCAAACTGGCAGTACAAATGGCTTCCGCCGGCGGGACTTGACCGGAACTGTCCGTAATAACCAGACGCCGGTACCAAACCCCCTCAGAATAAGTCTGTGGAGCCGGACTAGCTGTCGTGTCGGATGTCTTGTTCTCCTCTATCGCTTCCGGTTCGACATCTTTGGCCTCATACCAGTCATAAGTATAGGGACCAACACTGTTGCCGGTGACCATGCTCGACTCCCAGTGAACAGGAGTCCCCACCGTTGTCGGAGACGGCCAACCATTGCAAGACGCCGAAAATTCGCTCCCGGGCGGGGGAGCCTCACTCGTCAACATCGACATGTTCACCCAGCCACCCACCAACGCCCCCCAGGCAAAACCGCCGTATTCTCCTGTGTCTGGATTATATGTAACGCCGAACGGTCCGCTATCGGTTCTAAACCAGCCATCCCAGCCCCCGCGTTCAGTGCCAAATTTATTTTTCTGTGCCATTCCCCTGATGAGCGCCCCCATCGCCAGAATTTGTTCGTCCGTCTTGCCGGCAAAACTTATATTACGACAACCCCAGGTATAGGCAGAACAAGCCCGGAAATAGCCATTGACTGAATAGGGAGTACTGCCGGTCGAAATTTTAGCTCCATTGTTGCCATAGCCCGAAGGCCCGGTCAGGGCCGGGTGGAAAATAATCCAACCTAAATTTCGGCTCCAGGCAAAACCCACCAGACTACCGTCCGAAAGTACCTTGATCGACGGATTACTCTCTCCGCCATCACCAAAAGCGATCCAGCCCGTATTCGGCGCCCAGCCGTAGCCCTTGACCGCTGTCGGCATGGCCGTTTGCGCCCGGCCAAAAAGCGGACTAAACAAGGCCGCAACAAAAATAACCGCCAACAAGGTCCGAGTTAAGGATCGGTTTTTCATATCGTTAAATTTTAAAAAGGGAACTAAATGACAATAGTCTAATAATACCATATCGCCACCCGCCTAACTGGTGGATAACCGCGGTAGTTGTCATCCCTGCCTTAGATAAGGAGCTGGGCCGCGAAGAACTGAAGCGTCCCAGAGCCGGACTGAGCGCAGGCGAGGGAAACGGGCCCGCGAGTCGGTTCAGGAGAACCGAACCCGTGGGGTCGGACACCAGTCCGGGGGCGGTTGGATACTCTCCCACCACCCCGGCCTCCGTCCCGCCCACAGGTCTAA
>JAPLZN010000008.1 GCA_026395035.1 Candidatus Vogelbacteria bacterium
TTTACGCTACGAGATTTCAATCTTTGAATAATTTCTATTTACGAAATCGTAGTTGCGAATTTTCAACATTCGTAGCCATTCGTATCATTCGCATACATTCGTAGATTGGTATATTATATTTTTATGCTCGCCAAACTCCATACCGTCCAGACGAACGGCTTAAAGCCAAGTATCGTGGATGTGGAAGTGGACATCTCGCGTGGAATGCACGCCTTTTCTATTGTCGGACTGGCCGACAAGGCGATCGGCGAAGCCAAAGACCGCATTGGCGCGGCGATTAAAAACTCCGGTTTCAAACCGCTGACCAAGGGCAGTAAAAAGATCATCGTCTCACTCGCGCCGGCCGATATTAAAAAAGAGGGCTCACAATTTGATCTAGCCATCGCGTTGGGCTACTTGCTGGCCGAAGGAGAAATAAAATTCAACCCCAAGAAAAAAATCTTTCTTGGTGAATTGTCACTGACCGGTGAACTACGCCCCGGGCGGGGGACATTGCTCCTGGTAGAGGCCGCCCAGAAAAAAGGTTTTGAGGAAGTATTTTTACCGGCCGACAATGCCCGCGAAGCCGCCCTCATTCGCGGGATAAAAATTTTTCCCTGCCAGTCACTCTCCGAAATCATCAATCATCTCCAATCAGCAGTTAAGCCGGCCGAAAAACAAATTAAAGAAGAGGGAGCGGAACCGAGTTTTCAAATCATTATCCAACCGGCGACGGAAATCGCTACCGACGAGCGAGAAAGCGCTTTTGATTTTGCTGATGTCCGCGGACAGGAAAGCGCCAAACGGGGCTTGGAAATTGCCGCGGCCGGCGGTCACAATGCCGCCATGTATGGCCCGCCGGGAACCGGCAAATCAATGTTGGCTAAAGCGTTTTGCGGTCTCTTGCCACCACTCTCTTACGATGAAATTGTAGAGGCGACCGGCATTCATTCGGTTGCCGGCACGCTGGAAGATGACATTGTGACCACACCACCCTTTCGCAGTCCGCATCACACCAGCTCGCATATTTCCATCGTCGGCGGTGGCGCCTGGCCCAAGCCGGGTGAGATTACGCTAGCCCATCGCGGAGTGCTATTTTTGGACGAATTTCCCGAATTTGAAAAACGGGTGGTGGAATCTTTGCGCCAGCCCCTGGAAGATAAAATGATTTCCATTAGTCGATCCAAGGGCACAATGCTCTTCCCGGCCAACTTTATTTTGGTCGCCACCATGAACCCTTGTCCCTGCGGTTATAACAATTCCAAAACGCGCGCTTGCACCTGCAGCGCCAGCGACATCAATCGCTACCAGAAAAAATTATCCGGCCCGATTGTGGACCGCATTGATCTGTGGCTGGATGTTCCACAAATTGACCACGAAAAATTAAGTCAAAAAGGAGCGGGCGGGGAGTCGTCGGCCGAGATTCGCGCGCGCGTCATCCGCGCGCGCCAAATTCAGCTCTCCCGTTTTGCGGACGCCGGATTGAAAATAAAAACCAATGGCGAAATGGGCATCCGCGAGATTGTGCGCTATGCGTCAATCAACGAAGAACTCTCGCGTTTTCTAAATGAAGCGGCCAAAAAACTGGACCTCTCCGCCCGCGCCTACCACCGGGTGGTAAAGCTCGCCCGCACGATCGCCGATCTAGAAGGCGCACCCGACATAACGCAGGGGCACCTGAGTGAGGCATTACAATACCGTCCGAGGATGGGAATTTAAAATCAGCGGTAAGTAATAAGTAGTAAGTAGTAAGTAGTAAGTAAATTCAAATACAATACAAAAGGCGCGGGGGATTTTTCAATCCCTCCGCGCCTGATTTTTCACTGAGGAGCCGGGCTCCTAAAGATCACCACGAGGTATTACGCCAACGGACGACCGGCTTATCGTTCTCGACGTCCACCTCGATGAAGGTGTACATCGGCCCGAGTGACTTCATGTCTCGTGGCCGAACGAACACGGCGTTCGTCTTGACCGGCAGGAGCAGGAAATAGCGGTTGATATTCACCTGCACCTCGCCCGTCCGCTTATCAAAATAATGCTGGCGCGGGACAAACGGCAGATCAACCATTCCCTCGTAATACGGCTCGGGAGAACGCACTTGCTGTGCCTTCGTAGACAACTCACACAACGGGATACTCTGAACGATTTCCCCGTTGTGGGAGAAACTTTCGGGCAAGAGGCAACCATCCACGATGACCAACACCCGGTTGTCCCGCTC
>JAPLZN010000044.1 GCA_026395035.1 Candidatus Vogelbacteria bacterium
GACGGTCTTAATCGCGTCTTCCAAAATAGAAAGATTACGAATACCGAGGAAGTCGTATTTGAGCAAGCCGACATCTTCCACGGCGTGCATTTCGTATTGCGTGATTACTTTACCGCCCTTCGGATCATATTGGACCGGCACGAAGTCGGTGAGCGGAGTGGGGGAAATGACGACACCGGCGGCGTGAACAGAAATATGCCGGGCGCAACCTTCAATTTTTTTGGCCAGATCAATTATTTCCTTGACGGTCGCATCTTTTTTGTACAAAGCTTCCAATTCCGGCTCATCTTTCATGGCGCGATCGATGGTCATTGGAAAACCTTGTGAGCCCAGCGGAATGAGTTTTGAGATTTGATCGCCGACGGAATAGGGGTGGCCAAGGGCGCGCGCCACATCGCGCACCGCTCCGCGGGCCAACATTTTACCGAAAGTACCAATTTGCGCGACATGTTCGGTGCCGTATTTGGCGCGGGCGTAATCCAGTACCTCGTCCCGGCGTTTGTCGGCGTAGTCCATGTCAATATCGGGCGGGGACGGGCGTTCGGGATTAAGAAAGCGTTCAAACGGCAGTTTGTAATAAAGCGGGTCCACATCAGTGATATGGATGAGAAATGAGACAAGCGAGCCGGCGGCCGAGCCTCGGGTGTTGGTGAAAATGCCGTGGTCTTTGGCCCAGCCGATGAAATCGCCGACGACGAGAAAATATACATCGTAGCCCTTTTTGACGATGATATCCAGCTCGTACTCGGTTCGTTTTTTGGCTTCCTCGGCTCGGTCGGGATAGGTGGCACAATATTCAGCTAGGCCGGCGCTCGTGCGTTCGCGGAGTGTCTGTTCGTAGGATTTTTCTTCATCTCCACCAGTGATTTCGTGTGGAAAATTCGGAAAAGTCCACTTGCCGAGGTCGAGCTCAACATTACACATTTCGGCAATCTTGGCGGTGTTGGTTACCGCTTCCGGTGCGTCCTGGTAATATTCAGTGGCTTCGTCTGGGCCGATAAAAGAAAAATCATCCACGGCATTGGCCAGGCGTTTGGCGTCTTCGATGTCGGTTTGGGACTGGATAGCGATTAGCGTTTGGTGCGCCTTTGCGTCGTCTCGATTGATGTAATGCGAGTCGTAAGTGGCGACGAGGGGAATATCGAGCTCGTGCGCCAGCTTGATCAACCCCGCTTTTGTTTCCGGTAATCCTTCCAGTTTTGGATGGTGCATTATTTCGATGAAATAATTTTCCGCGCCGAATAGATCACGGTATCTCAAGGCGAGTTTTTTTGCTTCTTCGAAATTTTTGTTTTTGATTAGTCGTGCCAGTTCGCCGCCGGAACAGCCGGACAGGCAGATAATTCCCTCGTGATTTTCTTTAAGCAGATCCCAATCCATTCGGGGCTTGTAGTAGTAGCCCTCCAAGTTGGCCTTGGTGACCATTTTTATCAGGTGCTTGTAACCGTCGTTGTTTTTGGCAAGCAGGGTGAGATGAAAGCGTTTGGCATCGGTGCGTGGTTCCTTATCAAACCGGGTACGGGCGGCCATATACGCTTCCACGCCTAAGATCGGTTTGATGCCGGCATCAGTGCATTTTTTGTAGAACTCTACCGCGCCGTACATGTTGCCGTGATCGGTGAGGGCAATCGCCGGCATTTCAAATTCCTTGGCCTTCTTCACTAAATCCTTGATCTTGGAAAGACCATCAAGAAGAGAGTAGTGGGAGTGGGTATGAAGGTGGACAAAAGACGAAGCCATAGTTAAAAATTAAAAGTGAAAAGTTAAAAGTAGGAAATGCATTTTTAAAATGTCATTGCGAGGTGAGGAAACGAAGACTTGAAGTTTCCGCAAGGCCGGAGCCCGACGGGGCGAGGCGGGCTCGCGGGCGTTTTCAGTAGAAAACGATCTGTGAGTACTCGACGAAGTAATCTTCCCTCCGTATGGTCATTCCTGCCTGCGCAGGAATCTTGTATTTTTCTCGCCAATTATAGCAATAATTCGGAACCTTTCCGAGAGACTTTAAAATCATGCCATGGTATGGTGTAATTAAGAAATGTTAGCCAAATATATCATCGGGATAGACGAAGTGGGGCGCGGGCCCTTGTTGGGGCCGGTGGCGGTGGGAATAACCGTTATGGAGCGAGAAAAATACGAGGCCCTAATT
>JAPLZN010000034.1 GCA_026395035.1 Candidatus Vogelbacteria bacterium
TTTTAACTTTATCCACTTTTCATAATTACGAACCATTGTATAATATGATTGTAATTATAAGATAAAGGTACGACTATGGCTCGTGTTTTAGATAAACAGAAAGCGATAAAATTAAGATTGGAGGGTAAAAGTTATTCGGAAATAAAAGGACTCCTGGGAATAAGTAAAAGTACTTTAAGCGGCTGGCTTGCTCCTTACCCCTTATCGGAGGCAAAGATTAGGGAATTAAGAGATTGGAGTTCTCGTCGAATAGAAAATTTTCGAATAACTTTTAGAAATAAACTAGAAAAACGACAGAATGAAGCTTATGAGAACGTTAAATATAAGATAAAAAGTGTTCGTGGGAGGGAGTTGTATATTTCGGGCTTTTTCCTGTATTGGGGGGAGGGAAGCAAAACTAATAGGAATTCGGTTGCCCTTACTAATACGAATCCTGCCATGCTTAAGTTTTTTATTAAGTGGTTAACGGCCTGTTTTAATGTGGATAAAAGGAGGTTAAAGGTTGCTCTTCATCTTTATTCAGATATGGATATAGATATAGCTAAGAAATATTGGAGTGATGAACTCGGTTTATCTTTAGAACAGTTTGGGAAGCCCTATATTAAGAAAACATTGAGCTCTGAGATTACATACAAAAATGGGTTTGGAAAAGGAACTTGCAGTGTCATGTTGCACTGTCGAGATGTGGCAGAGCCAATTTTAATGGGTGTTAAATATCTGCAGGATCATTATAATGGTTAGTTGTTGAGGGTCGTTATTTTGTGTATATTTAGGCTTGTTTACTATGCGCGTGTAGCTCAATGGTAGAGCCGACGACTTATATTCGTCTGGTTCCAGGTTCGAGTCCTGGCACGCGCACCAATTAAAAAAGCAGCTGAAGGCTGTTTTTTAATTGGTGCGCGGGAGGAAGCCAACTGCTTGGCTTCCGGACAGGTCTCGAAAGGGTTCTCCCGTATCCCGCCCTCTCGATAAGAGAGCGGGATGGGAAACCCGAACTGTTCCTGTAGGGAAAGAGTCCTGGCACGCGCACAATAAAACCGTTTTGGTTTGTCTTCTTTTCCATCGTAGAACATCCTAGACGACCGAGCAGATATTCTAATTTGACGCGGGGAAACCTGCTTGTGGACAACCGCGCTTTGTTTGAAACAAAAAAGGACTATAATTAAAGCATGACTAAAGAAAAGAAACCGCTTTCTCTCGCTGAGCTGAAGGCTCTGCGCAAGCCGGTGCGTAATGTTAATAAGGAGTGGCGCGATCATTTGTCTCATTCTGAGGCGGTAGCGCTATGGTTTACCGAACATATCGGTTCAATGGGTTTCTTTGTTCTCATCCTCGTTTTCAATGCCCTGTGGATGTTGTGGAATGCTTTCGCGCCGGCCAGTCTGATTTTTGATTCGGCCTGGGAGTTTCTAGTCTTGCTCTTCATCAACAACATTCTGCAAATATTATTTTTACCCCTGGTCATGGTGGGACAAAATTTGCAAAATCGTCATACGGAAGTACGGGTAGAGCAAGAATATGATTTAAGTTTGAAATCGGAACGGGAGATTGAGGTTATTTTGGAAAATCTGGAGGATCAAAACAAAGTTTTACGCCGATTGGAAAAAGCGTTGGAAGAAAAAAGGAAGCCGGTTATTTTGACCGCAACGGAGGGCGAGGAAATGCCGGAAAGATCAGATTCTGTGGCTGAATAAAGAAGAGTCATTTCGTAAATTGCGGTTAAACAAAAGATGATAGAATTTTTTATGAAAGATTTTGATCTGTGGAACGAAGTAAAAAAGTTGCTGGAAAACGAAGAAGAACCCCCGGATAAATTTCCTAAAGAGGGCGAAGTCTGGATGAGTAGTTTGGGGAGGAATATTGGTTATGAGCAAAATGGAAGTGGCGATAATTTTTCCCGGCCGGTTTTGATTGTCAAGAAATTTAATAACCATATGTTTTGGGTTATTCCTCTTTCCACTAAACAAAAATCTTTTGATTTTTACTTTAATTATACAGACCCGAACAGTCAGAAAGTGTCAGCTATTTTGGCTCAAATCAGACTGATGAGCGTAAAGCGGTTCAAGAGAAAACTTTACGATTTGGATAATCAAAAGTTGGGAGAGGTTCGCCTAAAACTCAAATCATTTCTCTGAAACTCGAAACCCCGCCAATTGGCGGGGTTTCTCGGAGCCTTACGGCACTTTATACTTACTATTATAACTGGTGGTTAAGAAAAGTCAAGTTTACTCGAAATGCACCTCGGTTTGATGGCTGGCTACCCGCTCGGCAATGAGCGGATGTTTTTTTAGTTCGCCGTCGGTTTCCAGCAGTTTTTTTGCTTCGGCGCGTGCCGCTTCCACCATTTTGATATTTTTGATGGCTTCCATGCCGAGATCGGAAATGCCCCACTGCTTGCCGGCGCCCAAACCACCCGCGCCACGCTGGGCTAGATCGTGCTCAGCCAGCTCAAAACCGTTCTTCGCGGTTTTGAGTGCTTTTAAGCGGTCCATTGATTTTTGGGATTTGGTATCAGAAAACAGAAAACAATAGGCTTGATGGCTGCTGCGGAATACGCGTCCGCGCAATTGGTGGAGCTGGGCCAAGCCAAAGCGCTCGGCGCCCTCAATAATAATCATTGTGCTGTTTGGGACATTCACGCCGACTTCAATGACTGAGGTGGCAACCAGAATGTGAATTTTTCCGGACGTAAACTCGCTCATCATTTCCTCTTTTTCGGCCGGCTTCATTTTGCCGTGTACTAGCCCGACAACGAATTCCGGAAAAATCTGTTCGCCCAGACGGACTTGTTCGGCGACGGCGGATTTGGCAATCAAGGCCAGTTCCTTATCCGGATCCGGTTCGTCTATTCGCGGGCAGATGACATAGGCTTGTCGTCCTTTTTTTATTTCTGCTCGAATGAACTCATAGGTTTGCTCGCGTTTGGTCGGCGGAACGATTTCGGTAATAATTTCCTTGCGTCCAGCCGGCAGTTCATCCAGTAGAGTTAAATCCAAGTCGCCGTAGATCGTGAGGGCGAGCGTGCGGGGAATGGGGGTGGCCGTCATCGAAAGCAGGTGGGGAAC
>JAPLZN010000079.1 GCA_026395035.1 Candidatus Vogelbacteria bacterium
GCCCAAGAATTCGTTGCGCACATCATCCCGGTGATAGGCCAGTGAATATCTTTTCATCCCCATCAACATTCCGAGCAGGATAAATTCCGTCAGAAGATGCGAGCCGCCATAGGACATAAACGGCAAGGGTAAGCCGGTGACAGGCAGGAGTCCGATATTCATGCCAATGTGAACGGCCAGGTAACTGGTAAAGAGAATCGCCACCCCAAGCGCAAAGAGGGTTTCAAAATTCGTCGCCCCCACCCGAGCATAATGCAGAATCCGCCACAAAATTATTCCAAACAGAATAAAAACAATCAGTACCCCGACAAAACCCCATTCCTCGGCAAAGGCCGCGAACATAAAGTCCGTTTCGTATTCCGGCAAAAAGGACAGGCGCGACTGAGTTCCGTAGCCGACCCCTTTACCCACTAGCTGACCCGAGCCCACCGCAACTTGTGACTGAAAAGCGTTGTAGCCCGCCCCTCTAATATCCGCCAGCGGATTAACAAACGACAAAATCCGCGCCTGTTGATATGGCTTGGCCACAAAACTCCAAAAACCACCAAAGGCCACCACCAGAACGCAGATGAGAATAAATAAATGTTTTTTGGAGACGCCGGATACCAGAATCATCCCCAGCCATAAAGCAAAAATGATCAAAGCCGAACCAAAGTTGGGCTGAAGTAGAACCAGTGAGAACGGTATGAGGGTATAAACTCCGGTGAGCAGAATATGGCGGAAATTGGCAATCTCAATATGACGACGGGAAAAATATTTAGCTAGCAGGATAATCAAGGCAATTTCCATGAAATTTGCCGGTTCGAAAGCGACAGAGCCAAAAGACAGCCAACTTTTCGCTCCCTTGATTTGGCCGACCAAAAACAATACCGACAAAAGGACTAGCCCGACCGCGTAGATTGCCGTCGCCACTTCGCTCTTACGCAAGAACCGCCAATCGACCAGAGAGGCGCCGAAGAATGCGACAACAGAAACCACCACCCAAATCAGCTGACGGGCAAAAAAGTAATTCTGGCTGGAAAAAGAACTCATCGTCAAAAGACCCGCCGCCAAGAGCGGAACGGCGGCAAAAAATAAAACCCAATCAGTGTTTTTGACGAGCTGTTTAAACATGAAAATAACTTGATCTTGGCGGAGAATTACCTTGAATTACGAAATGTCAAAATTCCTACCCCCGTGTCATTCCTGCGCAGGCAGGAATCTTATTCTACCCTTTAATTTCAAGATCCCTGCCTGCGCAGGAATGACACAAACACCAAAACATCTGCATTTCGTAATTCAAGGTCTTGAACCAGCTCTAGGGACTCGTGCCCCCGAAGGTGTTTTGCTTTGGAAAGATATCCTTGATCGCCGGTTCGGTGATAAACGGCTCCGGCCAGGTAAAATTCAGATCCTTGGTCTCCCCTGCCAAAAAAGTATCAATGATCGTCTGGCTGGCCGCCAAGGCATTACCGTCCTTATCGGATAGGATAGCCACAAACTTGGTGCTACGCAACACCTTAAGTGATTCATTCTTCGCCCGGGCCGACAACCGTGGTTTAGGAATCGCTTCGTACGAGACGGACGCAAGCGAAAGCGTGGGCGGAACAAATGTCACCTTCTGCCACTCTGCCCGATTATCAAAATAAAGAACAGCTTCGGCGGGAACACGGGCACCAGTATCGATATTCGGCTCGTAGATCACAAACTTTTCCTGCGGATTAAAGAATGTCTCACTCAATCGTTCGGCTAAAAGAACATTATTCTTGTCATAGAGACGAAAGGCGTAAGTTATCTTGTCGGTACCAAACCGAGAGTTCTGATTTTCTACCAGGGCCGCCGCATCATACTTTCCCGGCGTGCCGGAAGGAAAAACTCGTTTCCACCAGATCGTCGGGGTCGGAACGACTAACTGACTAGTGCAAGTTTTAGAACAAAGGCCGCCACAATCCGGACCAACCTCGTCCTGATTTTGTTTACCGTCAAAACAGGTCGGGCGCGGACGATAAACAAAAAAAACCGTAGCGCCAATCGATAGCACAATCAAAAGAAAAACCAGGATAAAAGTGAGTTGCCTTCTGTGGGCCCAAGACAGCATATTAGAGGTATTATAGCACCCTGAATTACAAAATGCAGATATTTTAATCTTTTTGTCATTCCTGCGCAAGCAGGAATCTTGGACAAGATCCCGGGTCAAGCCCGGGATGATACAGGGGGGACATTTCGTAATTCAGAGTGTAACATGACTCTTAAAACAGAAAAACCGCACTATAGCGGTTTTTCACATGAGTCAAATACTTTGTTCCGGCGGTTAGCTACTCTCCCCTTTCGAGTACCATCGCTACTACCAGGCTTAACTTCTCTGTTCGGAATGGTAAGAGGTGTGACCCCGGCGTCAAACCACCAGAACAAAGTATTCGATGATCGATCATTTATTTTTTATTAATCCAACTGACATTTTTGAAAACTGCTTTGGATAGAGAATCCGAGGATTCTCTAATTTATTTCTTGTGTGGAAACATTCGGATAATCCGACGTTAGTTACAGCACCATCCGACGCGCGGCGGCTATAAAATCCTGCAGCCAGGAAGCAGACATTTCCACACAAGATTTGGTTGGGGTGAACCGCCCAATCTAGCGGTCATTTCGCCTTACGACGAAGTCTTTATGCTAGAGACAAAGCTCTTAGCACCGTAGGACTAAACGACACCCCCAAATGATCTTTGGATTATTACCCAAAGCAATTTTCAAACATCAACCTAAATTGTATACCCAGAAGCGTTAAGTTATTTGTATTTTCCCGAATTCAGAAATTGTGATTCTCAAATTTCCTAATAGGATGGACGAATTAGTACTTCACGGCTGAACGCCTCGCGGCGCTTACACCTAAAGCCTATCAACGTGATCATCTCTCACGGGTCTCATAACGATATCTGATCTTGAAGGTGGCTTCCCTCTTAGATGCTTTCAGAGGTTATCCATTCCCGACATAGCTACCGAGCATTGCCCCGGGCGGGACAGCTCGTAGACCAGCGGTCAGTTCACTCCGGTCCTCTCGTCGTTTATTCCCCTATTTCTAGGAGCACAGACTATATCTTCACCATTTCCATTCTTGCGAATGAATGAAGGGTTGGCATATTACAAATGCAAGCCGTCGTCTTCAGCGAAACGATTCGTCAATGCATAAGTCCGTTCATCTTGGGCAAACGCCCTCAGAACAAGTCGTTACGGGGTCAAACCTAATATTGCGAGCAATTCTTCTTCTGTTTTCTTGTATTTGGTCGCGTAATTCTCTTTTTGAATCACGACCATCAAAGAAACCAGCTCTCGTAATTGCTTGTTGTTGAGCGTTTTTATCGTCCCACAGCTTAAGATCTCACAAGCTTGGCAAACCGCCTCAGCTTGTTTCTTCTTAAACTTTATGTAGGGCAAAAGACTTTTTAGAACAGCCAAAACCTGTTTGTAGCCATTTATCCGCAGTTCCGACATTCCATCATTCCTTTTAGATAAATAACCAATGCCAAACAGATCTCTAATCCATTCCAAAGTCTTGTCATGCCGTGAATCTTGATAAAAGCAGATTGTAGCCATAAAGCGAAGCCCCATGTTGCTATCTTTCCGCTTCTTGAGCTGGAGCATTAAGCTCCCGTCGCCATCAAGAAAACCGGCTATGTACGCTACATCAATTTTAGATCGACTTCCCACGGTATTACCTTAAAAATTATCTGGTCCTCAAGTCATCATACAATAACCGACTGGACTAAGCCAGTTATTATCCCGTTGCCAGATAACTTATGAAGGCTTCACCGTTATTAGCCAAATTGTCATGACAAGTTTCCTCGTCAAGTAGCAATTTCTTACTAGGAGCAAGTCTTCTCAAATATCAACGCCTGCAGCAGATAGGAGACCAACCTGTCTCACGACGGTTTGAACCCAGCTCACGTAACTTTTTAATTGGCGAACAGCCAAACCCTTGGGAGCTTCTCCACCCCCAGGATAAGTTGAGCCGACATCGAGGTGCCGAACTCCGCCGTCGCTATGGACGCTTGGGCGGAACTAGCCTGTTATCCCCAGAGTAGCTTTTATCCGTTAATCTTCGGCCGCATCTAACGCGGACCGTCGGTTCACTATGCTCGGGTTTCCCCCCTGCTCGTCATGTGCGACTTGCAGTCAAGCTGGCTTATGCCATTACACTATCGGCACGGTTTCCATTCGCGCCTAGCCAACCTTAATAGACTCCTCCGTTACTCTTTAGGAGGATAGCGCCCCACCAAAACTACCCACCAGATACTGTCTTCGTCCGTTTTTTCCGGACAAGTTAGAATATGACTCTTCACAGAATGGTATTTCACTGACGGATCCACGAGAACCGAAACCCTCGCTTCAAATCCTGCCATCTATGCTACGCAGTAAAAACTCATACTCAATATCAAGCTATAGTAAAGCTTCTGGGGTCTTTTCGTCTAGCTGCAGGAAGAGGGCATCTTCACCCCCACTGTATTTTCACCGAATAAATCCTCGAGACAGTTCCCCAGTCGTTACGCCATTCGTGCACGTCGGAACTTACCCGACAAGGAATTGCGCTCAAACT